>JBARYS010000253.1:0-5963 GCA_049648155.1 Catalinimonas sp.
GTCCTGGTGTTCTCGTACGTAGGCTACCTGACGGTGGAGCGGCCCATCAACGGGCAAGCCGTGCTCGACCTGTCGCTCAAGCAAGATGCCAAGCAGCTCGCCGACGTGGTGGTGATCGGCTACGGCGAGAAGAGCCGCGCGCTGCTCACCGAGTCGGTCGGTACGGTCGAGGCGGCCGCCATCGAGAAGCTGCCCGTGGCCAGCGCCGACGCCGCCATTCAGGGGCGTGTGTCGGGCGTACAGATCACCAACGTAGACGGTACGCCCGGCTCGCCGGTGGCCATACGCATCCGTGGGGTAGGTACCGTGGGGAACGCACAGCCCTTATTCGTGGTCGACGGGGTGCCGTTGGGCAACGTCAGCGACGGCCGCACTAACCCACTGACCACCATCAACCCTTCGGACATTGAGAGCATCTCGGTGCTGAAAGACGCCTCGGCGGCGGCCGTGTACGGGGTGCGGGCAGCCAACGGGGTGGTACTCATCACCACCAAGCGCGGCAAAACGGGGCGGCCCCGGATCGACTTCGACGCCTACTACGGGGTGCAGAACTTCCCCCGTGTGCACGAGATGAACAGCACGGCCGAATACGTAGAGATCGCCACCGAGGCCATCAACAACCGCAACGCGCAGGAGGGGGCCTTACCCGGCGACGAAGACTACCTGGAGCTGCCGCCCGATCTGCGGCCGGGCGGCTCGCTGCTGGCGCGCAACACGGAATGGGAGCGGCTGGCACTCAATGAGAACGCCCCCATCCAGAACTACAACGTGGCCGTGTCGGGCGGCGACGAGAGCGCCAACTACCGGGTGTCGGCGGGCTATTTCGGGCAGGAGGCGACCATCCGCCGCTGGGACCTGGACCGTTACACGTTCCGCGCCAACAGTGACTACAGCGTGGGCAAACGGTTCCGCTTCGGACAGACGTTCACGCTGGCTTACCAAGAGGTGAACCGGGGTATGAACGGCCTTGGCGACGGCTTCCTCTACGCCTCGGTAGCCAGTATGCCGCCCTTCTTTCTGCTTCGAGAGGACCCGAACGACCCGATCCCGGGAAACCGCTACGGCTACAACGGCAACCTCAACACGGCGGGCCTGACCATCGGCAACCAGTATGGTATCAACGAGATCGTTGACCGCTTCGACCGGCAGTACCGCGTGCTCGGAGGCATCTACGGCGAGCTGGAAGTCGTTCAAAATCTGACGTTCAAAACCCAGGTATCGCTCGACCTCCAGTTGAGCCGGAACACCCAGTGGCAGCCGGGCTACTCTGCGGCGGAGCTGGGACTGCCGCGCCCTCAGAATCAGTTCGTCGAAGGCCGGGGGGAGGGGTACTCGCAAGTATTTACCAACACGCTTACCTACAGCCGGGACTTTGGCGATCACTCCTTGACCGCGCTGGGCGGTATTGAATACCAGAAACTCCGAGGCTGGAACATAGGCGTGCGCGGCGGAGACTTTCTCAGCGACAACCCGGCTTTCTATCAGAGCGTGGAGAACACCGGGGCCGATGCCCAGGCCTCGTCGAGTCTCTCGAATCAGGCGTTCGCCGGCTACATCGGTCGCCTGAGCTACGACTACCGGGAGAAGTACCTGGTTACTTTCTCCTACCGGCGCGACGGCACCTCCAACTTCGCCGAAGACCGGCGGTGGGGTAACTACCCGTCGGTGTCGGGGGCTTGGCGCGTGAGCGAAGAGCCGTTCTTCCAGAACGTCCCGGCGATCTCAAGCCTGAAGCTGCGAGGCAGTTGGGGGCAGTTAGGTAACGCCAACACGGAGCAGTTTCCCTTCGTCTCGCGTGTGACGTTCGCACCCGACTACGGACTGAACGGCACCAACACCGTGCAGGCTCCCTCGCCGGTCAACTTCGCCAACAGCTCCGTAGGCTGGGAAACGGTCGAGATAAGTGACTTCGGCCTCGACGCTTCGTTCCTGAACGACCGGATCAACCTGCTGGCGACTTACTACATCAAGCGCACGAAGGATTTCCTCTACCGCCTGCCGATCTCTTACATGAGCGGCTTCTCGGCGACGAGCGTGAATCTGGGCGAGGTAATGAACCGGGGCCTTGAGCTGGAGCTGGGCTACAACACGACCGTCGCGCGCGACCTGCAGCTGAACGTTTCGGGTAACCTGACCACGGTACACAACGAGCTGGTCTCGCTCGCGCCGGGGATCACCGAGTTCGCGTCGGGTAACTACCGCACGGCGGTGGGCTTTCCTATTGGGTACTTCTACGGCTACGAGACGGCAGGCATCTACCAGAACGCCGATCAGGCCGGTGCAGCACTGCCCGACCAATTCTCGGGCAACCAACCGCTTCCCGGCGACGTGATCTTCGTCGACAACAACGCGCCTGCCGGCGAGGAGGCGCCCCAGGGAGTGCTCTTCACCGGAGAGCCCGACGGCGAGATCACTGTGGCCGACCGAACGTACTTGGGCAAGACAATCCCCGACTTCTACTACGGCATCAGCCTGAACGCCAACTGGAAAGGGTTCGACTTGTCGATGCTCTTCCAAGGCGTGTCGGGCGTGCAGCTCTACAACGAGTTCCGCCGCAACCGCGAGAGCATCGGCGGCGTGGGGGGCAACTTGCTCACCACCACGCAGGGGCGTTGGACTGGCCCAGGCAGCACCAACAGCTTCCCCCGAGCGGTTGTGGGCGACCCCTACGAGAACAACCGCTTCTCCGACCGCTGGATCGAGAACGCCGGCTTCTTCCGGATGCGCAACCTACAGGTCGGCTATTCGCTGCCGCAGGGCGTGCTTGACCAGATGAACTTCGTGCAGCGGCTGCGCGTCTACGTAGCAGCCAGCAACTTGTTCGTGATCACCGAATACACCGGCCTGGACCCGGAGGTAGTGAGCTTCGGCTCGGACAGCCGGCAGATCGAGGCGGGCACCGACGGAGGCAACATCCCGCAGCCGCGCACCTTCCAGGCGGGCGTACAGGTTCAATTTTAATCCCACCACGTCATGACTTTATATCCTATGAGAGCCACCCGACGACCGCTCCTCTTTTTAGCGGCTTGCTGCTTGGTCACGATGAGCTGTGAAGATCAGCTCGATCTGCAACCCCTTGGGCAGTTGGACGAGAACACGTTCTACCAGAATGAGAGCGACTTCGAGGCCGCGTCCTTATCTCCTTACTCCACGCTGCTTAACTACTACTATGACCAGAACGGTACGGGATGGATGCGGGGCGTGCTCTACCCAAGCGACGACGTGATCCCCCAGAACAACGTCAACAACCGAGAAGAAGACTTCAACTGGAACTCCGACAACGGTGATTTCGAATACATCTGGGAACAGAGTTACAAGGGCATCGGGCGGGCGAACGTAATTCTGGAGCGGCTACCGACGGCGGCCGGCTTCGAAGACGAAGCCAATAAGGCCCGCTTCGCGGCCGAAGCGCGCTTTCTAAGGGCGTATTTCCACTTCCAACTGGCCAAGCACTTCGGCACGCCGCCCGTCGTGACCCAACAGTTCCGTAACGTGGAAGACACCCAACTGGGGAACTCTCAACCGGGCGAAATCTGGGACGCGATCATCGCCGACCTGGACTCCGCCCGCGCCGACCTCCCGCCGAGCTACGAGGAAGAGAACACCGGGCGCGTTACGAGTGGAGCCGCCAACGCCCTGCTGGGGCGCGTCTACCTCTACCGCGCCCAGTGGGAGAACAACGCCACGTACTACGCCCAGGCGATTGCCCGACTCAACGACGTGGTCAACAGCGGTCTGTACAGCCTCGTGCCGAACTTCGGCGACAACTTCGGCATCGCCACCGAGAACAACATGGAGTCGATCTTCGAGATTCAGATGACGCGCGGCAACTTCAACCCTTGGCTGGCGGTCGACAACGCATCGGGTAACGGGGCCGCCGGTACCGGGCGGCTGATCTTTACGCGGGCGGGGTGTGGACCCAACGAAGACTGTGCACCCGGCGGCAACAGCCTGGGCTACGGGCGCATGCACATCACTCAAGGACTGCAGGGAGCCTTTGAAGAGAACGACCCCCGCCGTGCGGAGACGATCTACCTGGAGGGAGACCCGTTTGCCGACACCACGTTCCGAGCCGTTTGGTCGGTGTCGGGCTCTACGCCCGCCAAGTACGTGAGGCAGGAAGATCTGCTCGGCCGCCGCCCGCAGCCCAACTGGAGCGGTAACAACGAGCGCATCATCCGATACGCCGACGTCTTGCTGATGCTGGCCGAAGCTGAGCTGCTGGGCAATGGGAATACGGGCCGTGCCGTGGAGCTGATCAACCAAGTGCGCCGCCGCGCCGACCCTTCCGGCGACATCCTCCCCGACCGTACCGTTGCCGGCGATGTGATGATGTTTCTCATGCAGGAGCGCCGCGTGGAGATGGCCCTCGAAGGGCACCGCTACAACGACTTGGTGCGCTGGCACCGGGCGGGGCTTATCAACATCGCGCTGGACATCGACTTCGGACGCGCACCGGCCAACAACAACTGGCAGCCTAGGCACTTGCTAAAGCCGATCCCACAGCGAGAGATCGACTTGGTGCCTGAACTCCGGCAAAACGAAGGCTACGAATAGTCCTGGCCGATACTTCGCAATAAGACGCGCTACCCCTCCCAAGGTAGCGCGTCTTTGTTTGCACGTTTGCATAACTTCCTGACCACCACCAAGTCTCTTCCGTACCATGCGCTCCCCGTTGCTCCTCGCCGTCTTGGGCGGACTGTTCGGCTGCCGCCAAGCGCCCGACGACACCTTGCTGCGCACCCTGCCGCCCGACCGCACGGGCGTCGCCTTCGCCAACACGCTCACGACCGACGACACGCTCAACGCGCTGCGCTACGACTACCTCTATAACGGTGGCGGTGTAGCCGTGGGTGACCTGAACGGCGACGGCCACCTCGACCTGTTCTTCACTGGCAACCAAGTGAGCAGCCGCCTCTACCTGGGCGGCGGCAACCTGCGCTTCCGCGACGTAACCGAGGCTGCCGGCGTGCGCACCGACCGGTGGTGCACCGGCGTGGCGCTGGTCGACCTCGACCAGGACGGCCGGCAGGACCTCTACGTGAGCGTGGCCGGTCCCGACCCCGCGCGGCGGCGCAACCTGCTGTTCGTCAACCAAGGAAACGAGGCCGACGGTACCCCCCGCTTCCGCGAAGAGGCCGCCGCCTGGGGCTTGGACGACGACGGCTACAGCACGCAGGCGACCTGCTTCGACTACGATCGCGACGGCGACCTAGACTTGTATCTGCTGACGAACGCGCTGGAGAGCTACGACCGCAACACCGTGTTGCCCAAGCGCGCCGATGGTTCGGCCCCCAGCACCGACCGCCTCTACCGCAACGAAGGAGTAGGACCAAACGGACACCCGCACTTCGTTGACGCGTCGGCGGCGGTGGGCATCCGCACCGAGGGCTTCGGGTTGGGGGTGGTGGCGAGCGATCTCAACCAAGACGGTTGGACGGACGTCTACGCCGCCAACGATTTCATTACAAACGACCTGCTCTGGCTCAACCGGGGTGCGCCCAACGGACCGCATGAAGGATTCGAAGACGTGGCCGACCGCGCCGTACGCCATCAGACCCACAACGGGATGGGTACCGACGTGGCCGACTGCAACAACGACGGCCGCCCCGACGTGGTGGTGGTCGACATGCTGCCCGCAAGCAACCGGCGGCAAAAGACGATGCTGCCCTCGGCGAACGTCGATAAGTTCAACCGGATTTTGAAGGCGGGTTACACCGCGCAGTACATGCGCAACACCGTGCAGGTGCAGCGCGGTGTGTTGCCCGACGGTACGCCTCTGTTCAGCGAGGTAGGCCAGATGGCAGGCGTCTACGCCACCGACTGGAGCTGGGCGCCCCTCTGGAGCGACCTCGACAACGACGGACGCCGCGACCTCTTCATCACCAACGGCTACCGCAAGGACGTAACCGATTTGGACTTTATCGCCTACGGCCGCGAGGCGGGGCCCTTCGGCACTGAGG
>JBARYS010000254.1:0-2031 GCA_049648155.1 Catalinimonas sp.
GAAGAGGCGCGGCGCTCGCTCGAACGGACCATTGCCGAGACCGAGGCCGTGGCCCGCGAGCGCTTCCTGAGTACGTACGAACGGGTGCGGGAGAACTTCCAGCGCATCTTCCGGACGCTCTTCACCGCCGACGACACTTGCGACCTGAAACTGTCGGACCCTGCGCATCCGCTCGACGCCAAGGTCGAGATCGTGGCCCGTCCGAAGGGCAAGCGCCCCCTCACGATCGACCAGCTCTCGGGCGGGGAGAAGACACTGACGGCCATCTCGCTGCTGTTCGCCATCTACCTGATCAAACCCGCGCCCTTCTGCATCTTCGACGAGGTGGACGCGCCCCTCGACCACGCCAACATCGACAAGTTCAACCGCATCGTCCGTGAGTTTTCGCAAGATTCGCAGTTCATCATCATCACCCACAACCCGCGCACCATTGCCAGCGTCGACGTGGCCTACGGCGTGGCCATGTTCGCCGCCGACCCCGGCGTGTCGAACGTCATCCCGGTCGATCTGCGTGGACAACAGGGTGAACTCAATTGATGTCGCCCCGGTGAATAGGTAAACACCTGAGCCTCAAACGGGACCAAATCTCTGAAAAAAGGTGATTTGGTTTTGATATGTTGAGATAATTGCGGAAAATTGGTGCCTACAACCATTATACTTAACCTTCATGAAAAAGCTGTTCTCCGTTCTTTTCGTCTTTTTGCTGGCCGGTGGTACCGCCTTCGCCGACGGTAAGGAAGACCTGTTCGCCATCGACGAAGCTGCCCTGCAGGAGGAGTTTGCCGAACTCGATGAGCTCGAAGCGTACGTGACCGAAAACGGTGGCACTTACGAGAGCGTCGCCCAGAACGCTGGTCACCTGTTGGAGAACATCAACCTGCGCGCCGACAACGTGGCCGGGGTGCTGGCCGGTGCCGGTGCTATGGACGACAGCCCGCTGGGCATCCCGCCGTTCCTGTGGGGCTTCTGCTTCGGCGTGGTCGGTATCGCCATCGTCTACTTCGTGGCCGAAGATTCGGACCTGACCAAGAAGGCGTTCATCGGCTGCGTGGTTGGCTACGCCATCTACGCCGTGATTTACTTCGTGCTGATCGCCGGCTCGATCGCCGCTAATTAAGCGTCGAGCCGTAGCGTATTTACCGGGGGATGCGCCGACGCGCGTCCCCTTTTTTGTGCCTTGAGCGTTTTGCAGCGGGTCGTCTACCTTTGAAGATAGCGTCCGTAACCTGTCGAATGCACCGTAAACGCCTCTTCTCTTTGCGCGCTCTTTCTAATTTCCTGAAAATCTGGTGCGGCGTTCTGCTGCTCGGCTGTTTGTGGTCGGCGGCGGCCCTCGGGCAGAACCACTACCGGATGCGGGCCGACTTCACCATCAAGGAGAAGAACGCCGACAGCACCTCGTCGCTGGTGATGGGCACGGTTTACTACGACAAGTTCGAGAAGCGCATCGTCTACCAGGTCAACTTCCCGCAGGCCGAAACGTGGGTGCACGCCGACACGTCGGTCTACCGCCTCGTCGACGGGCAGGTTCAGGACCGGCAGTCGCTGCCCAACATCATCGAGTTTACGATGTTCCACCTCGCCCTGAACCAGAACCTGACCGACTTCGGCATGAAGAACTCGGTGTTCAAGATCGGTGAGGTGCGCCGCGTGGGCGACCAGGTGCTCACCACGTGGTCGCCGCCCGCGAAGCTGGCCAAGCAGTTCGGCGAGGTGGTCGTGGCCCAAAACAACAAGCAACTGGCGGGGCTGGCGGTCTACAACCCCGACGGGGAGCTACTGAGCCGACAGGTTGTGAAGAAACACCTGCGCGCCGGTAACTTCTCTTTCCCCGGGCAGATCGTCCAGGTGACGGACCTCGAAGACGGCCGCAAACAGTACCGCATCACCACCTTCCGCAACTTAGTTGTCAATGAAGAAGCTCACGACGATGTGTATCGTGCTGCTGGCCTGGCTCCCTAACCTCGCGCAGACCGCCCCCGAGTCGAGGTCCGACGCACCCGAGGCCGTGGCGGCCGCCGTGCCCTACGG
>JBARYS010000255.1:0-2082 GCA_049648155.1 Catalinimonas sp.
ATGCCTTCCAGGGCGAACTTAGAGCCGTTGTAGACGCCCACGCCCGGGAAGCCCTGGATGCCCGCGATGGAGGTTACGTTGAGCACGTGCCCCGACCGCCGCGCGCGCATGTGGGGCAGCACGGCGCGCACCATCCGCAGCGCCCCGAACACGTTGACGTCGAACTGCCGCAGGGTCTCCTCCTCGCCGATCTCCTCAACGCTGCCCAGCGAGCCGTAGCCCGCGTTGTTGACCAGCACGTCGATGCGGCCCCGCTTGTCCAGCGCCGTCCGTACGCCCGCCTCGATGGTGTCGGGCTTGGTGACGTCGAGCAGCACGCCGGTGATGCGCTCGGGATCGAGGGCTTCCAACGCTTCGATCTGCTCCTGCTTACGGACGGTACCGACGGCGAAGTCGCCCCGTTCGGCGGCGATGCGGCACAACTCGCGGCCGAAGCCCGTCGAGCAGCCGGTGATGAACCATACTTTGGGTTGTGACATGGAGTGGGGTAGGGTTTGGTGCTTACGTACGAGGCCGGGCCGTTGGGGGTGCGTTGCACCGGGTGCCTCCGGCAAAAGGCCGCCGTACGTAGTTTTGGCGACTCACCAAACGCGGCGATTCGGCCCGCGCGGTGCATCCTTAGTCTCATATCTTTTCGTACGGTGAACGTGCCGTGCGCCGTGTGTGTCTACCGTCTTCTGTCTTCTGTCTACTGTCTTCTGTCTATGGGTATCCGCTCCCTTCTCAGCAAACCCCTCGCCGCCTGGGTGCACCGCGACACGCGGCGGTGGTCCGCCCGCCCGGTCGAAACGCAGCAAAAGCAGTTCGAGGCGCTGATTGGCCGCGCGCGCGACACGCAGTTCGGCCGCGCCCATGGCTTCGCCGACGTGCGTACGCCCGCCGACTTTGCCCGGCTGGTGCCCGTGCGCGACTACGAGGGGCTGGCCCCCTACGTGGAGCGCATCCGCGCGGGCGAGTCGGACGTGCTCTGGCCCGGCCGGCCGCGCTACTTCGCCAAGACGTCGGGCACGACCTCGGGCGTGAAATACATCCCCATCACGCGCGAATCGGTGCCGAACCACATCAACTCGGCGCGCAACGCCCTGCTGGCCTACGTGCACGAAACGGGCAAGAGCACCTTTCTGGACCGCAACCTGATCTTCCTGAGCGGCAGCCCCGAAATGGAGGAGGTCAACGGCATCCACGTGGGGCGGCTCTCGGGCATCGTCAACCACCACGTGCCGGGCTACCTGCGCACCAACCAGCGCCCCTCGTACGCCACCAACTGCATCGACGACTGGGAGGAGAAGCTGGAGCGCGTGATCGACGAGACGCTGGCGGCCGACATGTCGCTGATCTCGGGCATCCCGCCCTGGGTGCAGATGTACTTCGACCGGCTGCGGGCGCGCACGGGCGGCAAGCTCATCAAAGACATCTTCCCCCATTTCGAGCTGTTCGTCTACGGCGGCGTCAACTTCGCGCCCTACCGCAAGCAACTGTTCGAGAGCATCGGGCGGCGCGTCGACAGCATCGAGACTTACCCCGCCTCCGAGGGGTTCATCGCCTACCAGAATCGCCGGGGCGACGAGAGCCTGCTGATGTTGCTCGACGCGGGCATCTTCTACGAGTTCATTCCGGCCGACCGCTACTTCGAGGAGAACCCGCCGCGCCTGACCATCGGCGAGGTTGAGCTGGACAAGAACTACGCGGTGGTGATGAGCACCAACGCCGGGCTGTGGGGCTACGGCATCGGCGACACGGTCAAGTTCGTCTCCAAGAACCCTCACAAGCTGCTGGTTACGGGCCGCATCAAGCACTTCATCTCGGCCTTCGGCGAGCACGTGATCGGCGAGGAGGTGGAGCGCGCCCTGCGCTACGCCACGCAGTACCACCCCGAGGTCGAGGTCGTCGAGTTCACGGTGGCCCCACGCGTGGAGGCCGCCGAGGGCGAGCCGGGTGTCGCTACGCTGCCCCACCACGAGTGGCTGATCGAATTTGCCCGCCCGCCCGCCAACCTGCCCGCCTTCGAGCGCCGCCTCGACGAGGGCCTGCGGCAGCTCAACATCTACTACGACGACCTGATCACGGGCAGCATCCTGGAGC
>JBARYS010000256.1:0-7017 GCA_049648155.1 Catalinimonas sp.
GCGCTCGAAGGTCGAAGCCCCCGAGCACGTGCACGACGTGGTGATCATCGGCGCAGGGCCGGCGGGGCTGGCGGCGGCCGTCTACGGCGGCTCCGAGGGGCTCGACACGCTGCTGATCGAGAAGCGCGCGCCCGGCGGGCAGGCGGGCACCTCGTCGCGCATCGAAAACTACTTGGGCTTCCCCACCGGCCTGAGCGGGGCCGAGCTGACCAAGCGGGCCGTCCTGCAGGCGCAGCGCTTCGGCATCCGGATGCTGGCCCCCGCCGAGGTGGTCGACATCGAGTTCCGCGACGGCATCAAGCTGATCAAGTTGGCCGACGGCGGCGAGATCATCGCGCGCGCCATCGTGGTCACCACCGGCGTAGACTACCGCAAGCTGCCCGCCCGGGGCGTCGACAACTTCACGGGTGCGGGCGTCTACTACGGCGCGGCCACCACCGAGGCAGCCGCCTGCCAAGACAAGGACGTCTACGTGGTGGGCGGCGGCAACTCGGCGGGCCAGGGGGCGATGTACCTCTCGCGCTACGCCCGCAACGTCTACATCTCGATCCGCCGCGAGTCGCTGACCAGCAGCATGTCGCATTATCTCATCGATCAGCTCGAACAAACGCCCAACATACACCTGCTGCCCGGCACCGAGGTGGTAGAGGCGTGCGGTGAAAAGCACCTGGAGCGCCTCGTACTCAAAGACCTCGACACCGGCGAGCAGCGTACCGTCGAGGCGGCTTCGCTCTTCATCTTCATCGGCGCGCGGCCCTTCACCGACTGGATCGCCCCGCACATCCTCCGCGACGACAAGGGCTTTATCGCCACCGGCCGCGACCTGCAACGCTTCAAGAAGTTCCGGGCCGCCTGGAAGCTGGACCGCGAGCCGTACCTACTCGAAACGTGCAGCCCCGGTGTGTTCGCGGCAGGCGACGTCCGCGCCGGAGCCATGAACCGCATCGCCTCGGCGGTGGGCGAGGGCGCGATGGCCATCAAGCTGGTGCACCAGTACCTGGCGGAGGTTTGAGAGACAGCAGTTTTAGTGAATTAGGGCTACGCACGCCCGCGAATCACGTCTCATGTGTTTCGTGTAGCCCATGCACACACTTCAGTCGAGCTGCGATACAGCGAGGGGGCACACGCACAAAGAGCCGCGACGTCGCTACCCACGCCTAGGTCGTGTCGACATATAACGTGCTGATGCTTTCGGCGCTTTTTGCGCGTATTCTGCGCCGCTTTCGTTGGCCGATTGCGCGGCCTAGGCGGCCCCGCAATCGCTTGCCTCAAGCGACTTGACTACGGGTACAAAGACGCGCGAAATCACGAAATCATTCTACATGTCAACCCGACCTAGTGCACCTCCGCAAGATATCTGAGGGGGCGGCCCCCGCCATCCACTTTGTGGAGGTGCCTAATGCTGCGTCAGACACCTTGGAAGGTGCATTGGAAAAAGGGCAAAAGGTGCAACGCGCCTGTTATCCGGCGTTAGGCTCGGCACGCCTCAGTTGCTCCACCCGTGCGACGGTTAAGCCCGTCAGGGCCGCGATGGTCTCATTGTCGAAGCCGCGCGTCAGGGCGTTCTTGGCGACCGCGACCTGACCATCCAGCTTCGTTTGCTCCACCGCCACATCGACCGCTTCTTTCACCGCCACATCGACCGCGTCTTTCACCGCCACATCGACCGCGTCTTTCACCGCCATATCGACCGCTTTTTTCACCGCTTCCTGAATTCTAGACGTCTCGTCCAGGTAGCGCTTTTGTTGCGCATCGTAGTACGCCCGCTCCCTCTGGTTGAGATACATGGCTTCCAGCCGCTCACTGGCCTTGCGGATGGGCTCCACCTCGGCCAACTCCCGGGGTAGGGTATCCTTCGAGTAGAAGTCGGCATGGTTCAGAAACTGTATCCACCGGTCTAGGGTCGTGCGGACGGTTTTGTACTTGTGGTCGAACTTCTCCAACTCGACAAAATAGAGGTCGAGGTAGTCCAGATCGACGTGCGTCTGGTCGGTTTCGCGGTCTTTGAGCACGAAGCAGCGGGCGTAGCGGTCGTCCTTGAAAAAGGTGAAATCCATCAGGCTGATGACGATGCACTTGTTCAGGTCGGTGTACGACCGGCCCCGCTGCTCACGCCGCTTAATCTCCTCGTCGGTCAGGTAGTCCAGTTGCGAGCCGAAGATCTTCGCCCAGTAATAGAGCGTGCGCTTACCGTAGAAGGTCGTGCCCTTGATCTGCATCTCGATGTCGTACAGATTGCCGTACTCGTCCTCGGCCTTGACGTCCAAGATGGAGAGCTTGCCCTCAGCGTAGTCCGAAACGTTGTAAGGGTTCTTGAGCGTTACCGCCGTGATCTGCTGGCTCTCCGGCAGCACGGCGTTGATGAGCGAGATCAGGATGTCTTTGTTCTCCTCGGAGCCGAAGAGCTTCTTGAAGACCAGGTCGATCTTAGGGTTGATTCTGGGCATTTCGTTTGGCGCGATGCTTCGTGAGGTCGCTTCCTTCCCGATGCCGGAGCCGTAGGAAGATGAGGCGTCACCAAGGTAGATGATTCTCGTGAGGCGGATGCTAAACGTACTTCGCCCGATACGGACGGCACGGAACTGACACGGCTCACTCCGACGTGGCCCCCACACACACTGCAACGCGGCCGATAACCCGCTAAACTGGTTGTCTCACCGTCGGTCCTCATTCATAACTCTTACCCCCGGCGGCGTCTCGCCTGACCATCCGCAGCCAGCCAATCTTCCAGCGCGCTCAACACCTCGGCGGGGCGCTCCTCGGCGGGAAAGTGCCCGCAGTCCAACTCGACCGTCCGTGCGCGGGGCAAGGCTGCCTGCCAGCGGGCCAGCGCGTCGGGCCCGAAGAAGGGGTCGCGCGTGCCCCACAGCAGCAGCGTGGGAACCTCCGCCAGGCGACCGATTTCCGTCCAGCGCAGGGCGTACCAGGCGGACGCTCCCACCAGCGCGCGGGCCGTGCCCAGCAGACCGCGTCGGTCGTCGCGGCGAGGGAAGGGTTTCAGATAGTGCGCGTGCAGCGTCTTCGACCAGTAGGTGCGGTTCACGAAACCCTTTTTCAGCAGCACGCGGGGCGAGAAGTTCAGGTCCAGGTAAAGGAAGCGCCCCACCGGTCCGGCCAACAGCTTGCCGAAGCGGCGGGCGGCGGGATCGTCGTCGGTGCGCCAGAGCCACGTGTTCATCAGCACGAGGCGGCCTACACGCTCCGGATGCCGCAGCGCCCACGACAGCCCGAACGGACCGCCGAAGTCGTGCACGACCAGCGTCACCCCGTCGAGGCCGAGGCGGTCGAGCCACGCTTCCAGGCGGCGGCCCTGCGCGGCGGGTGTGTAATCGGCGTCGCGGGGTTTGTCCGACAGCCCGAAGCCCAGCGCGTCGAGTGCCAGACAGCGGTAGCGGCCGCGCAAGCCCTTGACGAGGTCTCGGTACTCGAACGACCACGAGGGCGTGCCGTGCACGAAGACGAGCGCGGGCGCGTCCTCCGGCCCCTCGTCGACGTAGTGCAGGCGGTCGCCCGACGGGGCGTCGAAGTAGTGAGATTCGAAGGGGTACGCTGCCTGGTCGAGCCAGGCGGGGGGGAGCGGTGCTTTCATGTCACAAACGTCGGCGGACGGCACGCTCAAAATCTTGGTCGGGACCAAGATTACCCCACCCGTACGCGGTGCAGCAGCTTGCTGAAGTTGGTCGGGTCCATGCCTAGATACGAGGCCAGGTGCTTGTGCGGAATCAGGTGCAACACGTGCGGGCTGCGCGTGAGCAGGGCGCGGAATTTCTCCTCGGCGGTGTATGCCAGCAGTTCGTACTGCCGTTCGAGCACGCCCGTGAGCACCCCTTCGAGCGCCCGCCGCCAGAGCCGCTCGACGCCCGGGTGCGCGTCGCAGAGCCGTTGCAGGTCGTCGTAAGACATCCGCCAGAGGACGCTCGGCGTGATCGTTTCCAAGAAGTAGCGCGCCGGCTGCCGGGTGAGGAACGACTCAGGGATGCCTGAGAACGACAGCGGGTAGGTGAAGGCGATGGTGTGCTCCTTGCCGCCACGCAGGTAATAGGAGCGCTGCACGCCCTCGGTCACGAAGTAGAGGTAGCGCTCGGTCTCGCCGGCGCGGGTCAGGAACGTCCTGCGTTCGTAGGCGACCCGCTTCAGGCGGCCGCGTAGGGCGTCGTAGGCCGCCCCGCCGAGCGGGTGGATGGGGTCGAGAAAGGGGCGCAGGTCGGGCGGAGACACGCGTAAAGGTAGGCCGTAGCTTCCCCTGCTTTCGCACATGCCCCACACCTACCGCTAACCCCCGCCCCGCCCTCACCGTCGGCGCCCTCGTGTTCCGCTTCGATCCCACCGCACTAAAAAGTCGAACTGCTGCTGATCGAACGCGGCGGCGAGCCGTTCCGGGGGCGACGGACCTACACGCAATGGGCCGAGCGGGGCTTCGACGCGACGGTGCGGTGACGCCGTCGCCCTAATCCCGGGCTTCTTCGCTCGTTTCCGACCCCTCGGGTACCTGACCGAAGCACTCGGTTCTCTGCCGGGGCGGACGCACATTCCGCGCTGCCCTCGGGGCTACCTTTAGCTCTTCCCAACCTTTCCCGCCGTGCTCGACACCCTCTACTACCTGCTGGTTTTCCTCGTGGCCGCGCTCTGCGTCACCATCGTCCGGCGCGTGCGACCCGACCGTGCCCTCCCGGCGGGCCTCGCCACGAGCGGCTGGCTGGTGATCACCGCGATCTTGGCGACGAGCGGCCTCCTGGCGGGCTTTCCGACGTCGGTGCTGATGCTGAGCACCACCGCCATTCTCGCCGTCTACTTCGTGCCCCTCGGGCAGCGGGTGGCCGCCACCGCGCCGCTGTGGCTGCTGGTCGGTTTGCAGTCGTTCCGCTTTCCGTTGGAGTTGCTGCTGCACGAGTACTACCACGCAGGCACGCTGCCGGTGCAGATGACCTATGCGGGGCTGAACTTCGACATCCTGACGGGGCTGGCGGCCCTGCCCCTCGCCTGGGCGCTCCACCGGGGCGTGGCGGGGCGACGTTGGGTGTGGGCTTGGAACGTGCTCGGCTCCGTGCTGCTGGTGACGGTCGTTGCCATCGCGGTGCTCTCGCTGCCCCTGCCGATCCGGCAGTTCCCCGACGAGCCTTCCACGCTGGTCATCGCCACGAGTTTACTGGTGTGGGTGCCCACGTTTCTGGTGGTGTCGGCCGCCGTGGGGCACCTGATGGTCTTCCGCCGCCTGCGCCTGGAAGGAAAAACCCGCCCCGCCGCCGTGAACGCGTAGCGCCCGGGTAAGGGCTTGTCTAAATCTTCTTTTCTGCCTTGAGTAAACGCCGTTACGTCCGTGAGCTTCTCGGTAACCTTGTGCACATGAAGCGTACGCTTGCCCTCTCCCTTCTGGCCTGGCTCGTTACGGCCGCCGCTTGTTCGCAACCCCGCGCCTACCGTGCGCCCAAGTTTGCCCACGACTGGAGCGCGGCGGGGGTGCACCCGGACCACATCGTGCTGAGCTTCGCCGGCGATCCGGCCACGAGTGCCGCCGTGACGTGGCGCACCAGCACCGAAGTGCCCGCAGGAGTAGCCGAGATCGCCCCGGCCACGGCCGCCCCCAAGTTCTGGCGCAACGCCCGGACCGTACGGGCCGAGACCGAGGTGCTCGACGCGCGCGACTTTTTCCTCGCCGGGGTGCAGCAGCACTACCACACGGCCTTATTTGAAGATTTGCAGCCCGGCACGCTCTACGCCTATCGCGTGGGCGACGGCGAGACCTGGAGCGAGTGGATACAGTTTCGCACCGCCACCCGCGAGTCGGAGCCTTTCTCGTTCCTCTACGTCGGCGACGCGCAGAACTTTATCCTTGAACTCTGGTCGCGGCTGATCCGCGAGGGCTACCGCAAAGCGCCCGAGGCGCGGTTCATCGTCCACGCCGGCGATCTGGTGTCGGAGGCCCACAGCGAGCGGCAGTGGCACGAGTGGTTCACCGCCGGCGGCTGGATCCACCGGATGCTACCCGCCGTGCCCACGCCCGGCAACCACGAGTACCAGCCGCGCAGCGAGCGGGGCGTGAAGCGTCAGCTTTCGGCGCAGTGGCGGCCGCAGTTCGCCCTGCCGCTCAACGGCCCCAAGGGGCTGGAAGAGACCGTCTACTACTTCGACTACCAAGGCGTGCGGATCATCTCGCTCAACACCAATCGACAGCAGAAAGAGCAGGTAGCGTGGCTCGAAGGCGTGCTGGCCGACAACCCCAACCGGTGGACGGTGGTCACCTATCACCACCCGCTCTATTCAGCCTCGGCGGGGCGCGACAACGCCTGGCTGCGCAAGCTCTGGAAGCCGCTGTTCGACGCGTACGGCGTGGACCTGGCCCTGCAAGGGCACGACCACAGCTACGCGCGCGGCCGCGTGCCGCCCCCGGGCGCCGAACAAAACGTGGTGGGCGGCGTGAACCGCCGCGACCGAACGGGCACAGTCTACGTGGTGTCAGTGAGCGGCGGCAAGATGTACCAACTCCGCCCCGAGGGGTGGCAGGACCTGGGGGCCGAGCGCGACCGCGCCGCCGAGAACACACAGTTGTTTCAGGTGATCAACGTGCGGGGCGACACGCTGGCCTACGAAGCTTATACCGCCACCGGCGAGCTTTACGACGCCTTCGAACTGATCAAGGACGACGACGGGGCGGGCAACCGCTTCGTCGAGGGCAAGCAGCGGGCCGGGTCCGAACGCCGCCACAACAACACCATCCCTTACCTGGACGATATGCCCGCCGCGATCCGCGAGACGCTGCTGAAGAAGTACGAGGGCTACGTCTTCGAGAAGATTCTTTACGTGGACGAACCCGCCTTCCGGGGCTACCGTGTAGAGATGGAGCAGGGCGCACGCGAGGTGCACCTCGATGTGGACCTGAAGGGCAACATTCTGAAGGAGACGTACGAAGAGTAGCTTGCAGGGCACCTGCCGACGAAATTTATGCTCCCGGTACGGCGTTTGAGCCACGATAGTCCGCACCAAATCGTTTCGCCATGTCTGAAGAGAGAGAAAACAAGA
>JBARYS010000257.1:0-6943 GCA_049648155.1 Catalinimonas sp.
GACTACATCTTCGAGAATCTCATGTCACTGGTCTACGACCTTTAGGTCGCCCTTGCAGTTTACCCTACGATGGCAGATTTAAAGTGGTATGTGATCCGTGCCGTGGCCGGCCAGGAGAAGAAGGTCAAGACTTACCTCGAAAACGAGATCGCCCGTCAGAAGATGGAGGAGATCGTGCCCGAGATCTTGATCCCGGCCGAGAAGGTGTACGAGATTCGTAACGGTAAGAAGCGGATGCGCGAGCGCAACTTCTTCCCCGGCTACGTACTGATTGAAGCCGACCTTTCGTCCGGCGAGACCACGCACGTCATCACGAGCATCCCCGGGGTGATCGGCTTTCTAGGGACGGGCGCAGGCAGCGCCGCTTCGAAGATTCCGGTACCGCTGCGCACCTCTGAGGTGAACCGTATTTTGGGTAAGGTCGACGAAACGGAGACCGAAGAGACGCAAATCAACACGCCGTTCATCGTCGGAGAGTCGATCAAGGTGATGGACGGACCTTTCAACGGGTTTTCCGGCACGGTCGAAGAGATCTTCGAAGACCGCAAGAAACTGAACGTGACGGTCAAGATTTTTGGCCGCAGCACGCCCGTGGAGTTGAACTATTACCAGGTAGAGAAACTACAATAATCGCTTAGGCAATGGCCAAAGAGATAACCGGCTTCGTGAAGCTGCAAGTAAAGGGTGGTCAAGCCAACCCAGCCCCGCCGATCGGTCCCGCACTGGGTTCGAAAGGCATCAACATCATGGAGTTTTGCAAGCAGTTTAACGGCCGCACGCAAGACAAGCAGGGCATGGTGCTACCGGTGGTCATCACCGTGTATAAAGATAAATCGTTCGACTTCATCATTAAAACGCCCCCCGCGCCGGTGCTTTTGATGGAGGCCAGCAAGCTGAAGAAGGGTTCGCCGGAGCCAAACCGTAAGAAGGTGGGTTCGGTGACCTGGGATCAGGTAAAGGAGATTGCCGAGATCAAGATGGCCGACCTGAACGCCTTCAAGGTGGAGTCGGCCATGAAGATGGTCGCCGGCACCGCTCGTAGCATGGGCCTACGGGTAACGGGCACTGCCCCATGGGAACAACAACAAGAAGCTTAGTCGCAAGGGAAATCATGGCTAAACTGACCAAGAATCAAAAAGAGGCTTACGCCAAGGTCGAAGCGGATAAGGACTATACGCTCGACGAAGCCGCTAACCTCGTCAAGGAGACCAGCTTCGTGAAGTTCGACGCCTCCGTGGATCTGGACGTGCGTCTCGGTGTGGACCCGCGCAAAGCCGACCAGATGGTGCGCGGCGTGGCAACCTTGCCGCACGGCACCGGTAAGAACGTGCGCGTGCTGGTACTCTGCACCCCCGACAAAGAGGAAGAGGCCCGCGAAGCGGGTGCTGACATGGTCGGACTCGATGAGTACATCACCAAGATCGAGGGCGGCTGGACCGACGTGGACGTGATCATCACGATGCCGACGGTGATGGCAAAGGTCGGCCGGCTGGGTCGTATTCTCGGCCCCCGTGGCCTGATGCCGAACCCGAAGGCGGGCACCGTGACGATGGACGTTGCCAAGGCCGTGCAGGAGGTGAAGGCCGGCAAGATCGATTTTAAGGTCGACAAGTTCGGCATCGTGCACGCCGGCATCGGGAAGGTATCATTTACGCCTGACAAGCTCGCGCAGAACGCACAAGAGTTGATCAACGTGATCTCGCGCCTGAAGCCTTCGTCGGCAAAGGGCACCTACTTCCGCTCGATCCATCTCTCAAGCACCATGGGGCCGGGCATCACGATCGACAAGAGTAGCATCGCAGGAATTTAATCAGGTCATGACACGCGAAGAGAAATTACTAGTAATGGCCGAGCTTGACGAGAAGCTCGCCGCCAACAGTCACTTCTACGTGACCGACGCGTCGGGCCTGACCGTCGCCCAGATCAACGACTTTCGTCGTCTCTGCTACGAGCGTGGTATCGAGTACAAAGTGTACAAGAATACGCTCGTCAAGAAGGCACTCGACAGGCGCGATGAAGACTACACGCCGTTCTACGACGCACTGAAGGGGTCGTCGGGCTTCCTGTTCTCGGTTGAGGCGGGCAATGCCCCGGCCAAGCTTCTTAAGGAACACTACAAAAAGAGTAAGCTGGAAAAGCCGGTCCTAAAGGGTGCTTCCATCGACGCCGCCTTCTACATCGGCCCCGAGCATCTGGAAGTGCTGACGTCGATCAAGTCGAAGAACGAACTGATCGCCGACGTGATCGCCCTGCTGCAGTCTCCGATGAAGACCGTCTTGGGCGGCCTCACGGGCAGCGGTCAGAAGATCGCCGGCATCGTCAAGACCCTTCAGGAGCGCGAAGAGTCCGCTTCTTAACCCCTTTACTTTACATCTTCTGATACCCAATAACGCAGAACAAAAATGGCAGATTTGAAAGAAATCGCGGACCAGTTGGTCAACCTGACCGTGAAAGAGGTCAACGAACTGGCTTCTATCCTAAAGGACGAATATGGCATTGAGCCCGCCGCTGCGGCTGCCGTAATGGCCGCCCCCGCCGGTGGTGCTGGTGGCGATGCCCCCGTAGAAGAAGAGAAGTCGAGCTTCGATGTGATCCTCAAGGCCGCCGGTGGCAAGAAACTGGCCGTCGTGAAGCTGGTGAAAGAGCTGACCGGCCTGGGCCTGAAAGAAGCAAAAGCCCTTGTCGACGGTGCCCCCGGCCCCGTGAAGGAAGGCGTTGCGAAGGATGAAGCCGAAGCGCTGCAAAAGCAACTGGAAGAAGCTGGTGCCGAAGTTGAGCTGAAATAAGTAAGCTCTTCTCATACCGCCCTTTCGCAGAGAGAGGCCTGACTTGCCGTCAGGTCTTTTCCTGTTTGTACTGACCTGAAAACCTTTCGCGGGTTTTTAGGCTTATCTTCCGGCGCTCGCTCTTAGTGGGTACCCCGTCGGCCCCTTTTTGGTTTTTTACTGACCTACCTCCTTACTTATGCCCGCTGCCAACCTGACTGCGAGGACCAATTTTGCCTCCATCCGCCCGGTGATCGACTACCCCGATTTTCTGGACGTGCAGCTTCAATCGTTTCACAACTTCTTTCAACTTGACACTCCGGCCGAAAAGAAGCTCCAGGAGGGGCTTTACAAAGTGTTTACGGAGAACTTCCCGATCAAAGACTCGCGCGAAAACTTTGAGCTGGAGTTTATCGACTATACGGTCGATCCGCCTAAGTACAACATCGACGAGTGCATCGACCGGGGGCTGACCTACTCGGTGCCGCTGAAGGCTAAGCTCCGCCTGCTCTGCCACGACGAGGACAACGAGGATTTCGAGACCATCGAACAGGAGGTGTTCCTCGGCAATATCCCTTACATGACCGGCCGCGGCTCGTTCGTCATCAACGGAGCCGAGCGCGTCATCGTTTCGCAACTGCACCGCTCGCCGGGTGTGTTCTTTGCCCAGAGTAAGCACACCAACGGTACCAAGCTCTACTCGGCGCGGATTATCCCTTTTAAAGGCTCTTGGATTGAGTTCGCTACCGACGTGAACAACGTCATGTACGCGTACATCGACCGGAAGAAGAAGTTTCCGGTGACCACGCTGCTGCGTGCCATCGGCTACGGTACCGACAAGGACATCCTCGACCTATTCGAGCTTTCGGAGGAGGTCAAAGCCAACAAGAAAAACCTGAAGGGTGCGGTGGGCCGGAAGTTGGCCGCGCGCGTGCTGCGTACGTGGACGGAAGACTTCGTCGACGAGGATACCGGCGAGGTGGTCTCCATCGACCGCAACGAGGTGTTGATGGAGCGCGATTCGGTGCTGTCGCAGGAGGACGCCGACACGATTTTGGAGTCGGGCACGAATTCGATCATCCTGCACCGGGCCGACATCAACATCGCCGACTACACCATCATCTACAACACGCTCCAGAAGGACAACTCGAACTCGGAGAAAGAAGCCGTTGAGCAGATCTATCGCCAACTGCGTAACACCGAAGCGCCCGACGAACAGACCGCCCGCGATATCATCCAGAGCCTGTTCTTCTCGGACAAGCGCTACGACCTCGGCGAGGTGGGCCGTTACCGTATCAACAAGAAGCTGGGACTCGATATCAGCGGCGAGACCCGCGTGCTGACCACACAGGATATCATCGAGATCGTCAAGTACCTCATCGGGCTGATCAACTCAAAGGCCGTCGTCGACGACATCGACCACCTCAGCAACCGCCGCGTGCGGACCGTCGGCGAGCAGCTCTACAGCCAGTTCGGCGTGGGCCTGGCGCGGATGGCGCGTACCATTAAGGAGCGCATGAACGTACGCGACAACGAGGACTTTAAGCCCGTTGACCTAATCAATGCGCGGACGCTCTCGTCGGTCATCAACTCGTTCTTCGGCACCAACCAGTTGTCGCAGTTCATGGACCAGACTAACCCGCTGGCCGAGATCACCCACAAGCGGCGTCTGTCGGCGCTCGGGCCGGGTGGTCTGTCGCGCGAGCGGGCGGGCTTCGAAGTGCGCGACGTGCACTACACACACTATGGCCGCCTCTGCACCATCGAGACACCGGAAGGGCCGAACATCGGCTTGATCTCGTCGCTGTGCGTGCACGCCAAGGTCAACAGTATGGGCTTCATCGAGACGCCCTATCGCCCCGTGAAGGAGGGCATTGTGCAGCCGAACGTCAACTACCTGACCGCCGAAGAAGAGGACAAGCACAACATTGCCCAGGCCAACGCGCCGATCAACGACGAGGGTGAGTATCTGAACGACCAGGTGAAGGCCCGGTTGGAGGGTGACTTCCCGCTGGTAGGACCGCAGGAGGTGAGTTACATGGACGTGGCTCCGAACCAGATTGTGTCGGTGGCTGCCTCGCTGATTCCGTTCTTGGAGCACGATGATGCCAACCGCGCCCTGATGGGATCAAACATGCAACGTCAGGCCGTGCCGCTGCTCCGCCCGCAGTCGCCGATCGTCGGTACGGGGCTGGAAAAGCGCGTTGCCGCCGACTCACGGACGCTCGTGATGGCCGAGGGCGACGGCACCGTCGAGTACGTCGATGCCCGCAAGATCGTGGTGCGCTACGACCTGACGGAAGACCAGAAGCTGGTCGACTTCGACCGCGAGCAGGTGACTTACAATCTGATCAAGTTCCGCCGTACGAACCAGGACACCTGCATCACGCTGCGTCCCATCGTGAGCCAGGGGCAGCGCGTTTTGAAAGGGGAAATTCTCTGCGAAGGCTATGCGACCGATAAAGGCGAACTGGCGCTGGGTCGCAACCTGCTGGTGGCCTTCATGCCGTGGCAGGGGTACAACTACGAGGATGCCATCGTGATCTCCGAGAAGGTGGTACGCGACGACGTGTTCACCTCGCTCCACATCGAAGAGTTTGAACTCGAAGTGCGCGACACGAAGCGCGGCGAGGAGGAGCTGACCTCGGAGATTCCGAACGTGAGCGAAGAGGCCGTCCGCAACCTCGACGACAACGGCATCATCCGCATCGGTGCCGAGGTGCGCGAGGGTGACATCCTGATCGGCAAGATCACACCGAAAGGGGAGACCGACCCGACGCCGGAAGAGAAGCTGCTGCGCGCCATCTTCGGCGACAAGGCCGGCGACGTGAAGGACGCCTCGATGAAAGCACCGCCGTCGCTGCGCGGCGTGGTGATCGACACGAAGCTCTTTTCACGCCCGAAGAAAGACAAGGACCTGCGCGCCAAGGCCAAAAAAGAGGTCGAGGTGCTGAAGAATAAGTACGGCAAGGACCTGCTGGCCATCCGCAAGGTGATGGTCGAGAAGATGGCCAAGCTGCTCGAAGGCAAGAAGAGCCTGGGCGTGAAGCACAAATTCGGCGATGACCTGGTGACCAAAGGTGTCAAGTTCTCCGAGCGGGTGATCTCGAACAATCTCTTCCCCGACAAGAACGTCTACCGTGACGAGAGCAACTACAACGTGCCCGAGGAGGTGAATCTGATCTCGGACACGATCCTCGACGGCTGGACCGACGACGAGCGTATCAACAACCTGGTGGTCGACCTTGTCCGCAACTACAACAACACGCGGAATGAGGTGACGGGCCGTTTCAAGCGCGAGCGCTTTACCCTGGAGGTGGGCGACGAACTGCCCGCCGGCATTGTGAGCCTTGCCAAGGTCTACATCGCCAAGAAACGCAAACTGAAAGTGGGCGACA
Organism: Catalinimonas sp.; assembly: GCA_049648155.1. Lineage (GTDB taxonomy): Bacteria > Bacteroidota > Bacteroidia > Cytophagales > Flexibacteraceae > JBARYS01. The sequence goes on from JBARYS010000257.1 coordinate 6,164, forward strand.
AGATGGCCGGTCGCCACGGCAACAAAGGTGTGGTGGCGCGGATTGTCCGCGAAGAAGACATGCCTTTCCTCGCCGACGGCACGCCGGTCGACATCGTGCTGAATCCGTTGGGCGTGCCCTCGCGGATGAACATCGGCCAGATTTACGAGACCGTGCTCGGCTGGGCGGGCCTGAAGCTGGGTAAAAAGTACGCCACGCCGATCTTCGACGGGGCGACGGAGGAAGAGGTGTCGCACGAGCTGAAGAAGGCCAAGCTGCCCGAGTTCGGCCGGACGGTGCTCTACGACGGCCTGACCGGCGAGCCGTTCGATCAGCGCGTGACCGTCGGTGTGATCTACATGCTGAAGCTAGGTCACCTGGTCGACGACAAGATGCACGCCCGCTCCATCGGACCTTACTCGCTCATCACCCAGCAGCCGCTCGGGGGTAAGGCGCAGTTCGGTGGTCAGCGCTTCGGCGAAATGGAGGTGTGGGCGCTCGAAGCGTTCGGTGCCTCGCACATCTTGCAGGAGATTCTGACCGTGAAGTCGGACGACGTGATCGGACGCGCCAAGGCGTACGAGAGCATCGTGAAGGGCGAAAATATGCCTAAGCCGAACATCCCCGAGTCGTTCAACGTGCTGGTGCACGAACTGCGTGGCTTAGCACTAGAAGTGACGTTAGATTAATTGATTGTATTAGGTATTAAGTATCAAGTACCGGTACGTCGCGATTGATGTTCCGGTGCTTGCCGCCTAATACCTAATACCTGGTACCTAATACAATCCCACACACATGGCC
>JBARYS010000258.1:0-7512 GCA_049648155.1 Catalinimonas sp.
GCTGGGCATCACCCTGCTGCTGCTGCCGATGATGCTCTTCCGCCGCAAGATCACCCGCACTGAGGGGGCGCTGCTGCTGGCGATCTACTTCTACTACACGCTGGCGGTGGCGCTCTAATGCGCCAAGAGCCTCCCTCCGCCCGGTGGGGCAGAGGCTCTTGGCGGCGGGGGGATCACCGTTTAATTCACCGACGCTTCACCGTCTTCCATCTCCTCCACTTCGGCGGTGAGGGCGTTCACACGCTCGTCGATCTGAGCGCGCAGCGCGCGGTCTTGCTTGTAAACCTTCTTGATGGCTACGTAGCTCTTCAGCGACAGCCCCGTACCCTTGATGGCCTCCTTGGCACCGGCGTTCAGGCTGCCCTGGATCGGGGCCATACGTTCGTCGATGCGCTTGTAGGTCGTCAGCTCCTCGGCGGGCGTTGACTCTTCGAAGTCGGGCATCTTGCGGCTGCCGTGCAGTTCGTTGTAGCGCTTCGGCTCCATGCCCTCTTCTTCGATGATCACCAGCAGCGTGTCGTTGATGCCCTGTTTCAGCAGGTTGATTTCGTGGACGGCCTGGGCGTACATCCGCAGGTCCTCTTCGGCAAATTCGGGGGCATCTTGTGCTGCGGCGGGGGCGGCGGCAAAGAGAAAGAGGGCGGCGAGCAGCGCGGCAAAGCGGTTCGAGAGAGCGTTCGTCATGGGTAAATAACTGTGTTTACGGATGATGAAAATAGTAGAGCGAGGGGCGTTCGAGAGAGTGCCTACCCCGAGCTTTGATGGTGAAGTTACGACATAAGGGATAAAATAAGGCTTCCCCAAGGTCTTGGGTGCACTTGATGCGAGCAGACGAAGCACCGCACCCGATCAGTACCACAAAGTGCTGTGCGGGAGCAGAACGTGAAGTGCACGCACTCTGTGTAATATAAAAAGAGATTTCCGACGATAAATACGGGTGGTTTGCGAAAGCAGCCCTCCTGTCGGGACATGTAGGCAAGCACTGATCACCGCAGACAGACCGTCGTCAAGGAGCCGGAAAACGGCCCAAAGAAAAGGGCTCTGAACCGAAGTTCGCCGTCCGACGACTTGCCGTCGTCAACGGGTCAATCCGGCGGCGCGAACTCGAAGTCGCTCTCGTTTACCCAACTCGTCTCGATGGTGTCGCCCGCCGTGTAGCGTTCGTAGAACCCCCGCACCTCGCCGTAGTAGGGATACTCGTCGAAGACGTGCCCCTCGCCGCGCATCCGGGGGTCGCCCTCGGCCAGTAGCTGCGCCTCCATCCGCTGCCGCAGCCGGGCTTTGATCGCCTGCATCTCCGGGTCGAGCGCCAGGTTATCGACGCAGGCAGGGTCGTCGGCAATCCGGTAGAGCTCCTCTTCGGGCTTCTTGCCGAAGTTCAGCCGCCAGTAATGGTCGTTCGCCGGGTCGGTGCGGTGGTCCAGAATCCAGGTCTTGGTCGCCCCGCCGTCGGTACCCAAGTAGCCGGTCTCCGGGTTGCCCGCCGGCCAGCGGTCCGGTGCGTAGTTGCGGACGTACAGAAACTCGTCGGTAACGATGCCGCGCGCCGGGTATCCCTGGTCGTGGGGGCGACCCACGTCGTGCCGTTCTTTTCCGATCAGCACGTGGTCGCGCGCGGGCAGTGAGTCGGCGTCTTGGAGGTAGGGCACCAGCGAGACGCCCTGCACGGGTTGCAGGGCGGCGGCGTCGGGCGAGGTGCCGGCCAGCGCCAGGAAGGTCGGCGCGAAGTCGATGAAGTTGACGAAATCATCTACCGTCCGTCCGGGAGACGCCACCCCGGCGGGCCACATCATGGCCAGCGGCAGGTGGTGGTTGAGTTCGTACGTCTGCCCCTTCACGCGTGGGAAGGGCATCCCGTTGTCGGCCGTGACGACCACCAGCGTGTTGTCCAGCTCGCCGCGGGCGGCCAATGTATCGAGCATCCGCCCCAGGTGGTGGTCGAAGTACTCGATCTCGAAGGCGTAGTCGAGCAGGTCGGTGCGGACGGTGTCGTTGTCGGGCCAGAACGGGGGAATCCCGTCGACGGCGTCGAGGCGTTTGCCGTGGCGCACCCCCGCGCCGAACGCGTAGGGGCGGTGAGGCTCGGTACCGCCGTACCAGAAAAAGAAAGGCCGTCCGTCCGTCCGGGCGTCCAGAAAAGCCCCGAAGTTGGCGGCGTAGTCGTTGCGCGACATGTGGTCGGCGGGCGGCTCGGTCTGGTGTTCGCTGAACTTAGGCCCGATCAGTTGCCGACGGCGGCCGTCCGCCTCACCAGGGTCGCCGGGAGCCCACGCCTTAGCCGTGTGGCCCACAAAGTAGCCCGTGTCGGCCAGCGCCTCGGCGAACGTCTTGAACTTGGCGGGGAACCGGGGCGAGTGGTTGGCGGCCTCTTCGAGCAACCACGACTGCCGCCCCGTCAGGATGCACGCCCGCGACGGCGCGCACTTGGCGTTGGGCGTGTAGGCGCGGGCGAACAGCACCCCCTCGCGGGCCACCCGGTCGAAGTTGGGCGTCTTGACCCACGTACAGCCGTACGCCCCGAAGTGACGAAAGGTGGCGTCGTCGGCGATGGCGAAGACGATGTTGGGGCGGGGCGGGGCTTCGGGGGCCGGGCGGCAGGCGCACACAACGATCGGGAGCAGCAACAGCAGGTAGCGAATCACCTACGTAAAGTAGCAAATCGCGGCGCGTGAGGCGGGGCGAGCGTGCGTCGGTCGGTGATGACAGTAACCCCCGAGATACAAAACGCACGTACGGAAAGCCGTTTGCCCCCGGGATCAAGGCGTGTCGCCGGGAGCAGCGTACCTTTTGTGCGTGCGTTTCGAGGCTTAGAAGTTCCGGCGTTCCGGCGTTCCGGCGTGCTAATCATCTATCAGCGCGTACGCCCGCCGTGCGTTGGCGCGCAGTTTCTTCATGCAGCGCGCCTTGGCGGTCTTTGCGACCTGTTCGTTCTTGTAGCCCAGCCGTTCGGCGATCTCCCGCAGTGACAACCGCTCGAAATAAAAGAGCCGTAGGAGTTTCTGCTGGTCGGCGTCGAGCGTGGCCAATTGCTGTCGTACGAACTCCTCGCGGGCCTGCTCGGCGTGCTGGGTAGGCACCTCGGCGGCCTGGTCGTAGCAAGCGTCGAGCGGTGCGTGAGTGCGCGCCCGCATCCGGTGTAGGGCCGTGCGTCGCCCCACGGCGAACAGGTACGTCTTTAGCGAGGAGCGCAGTTCGACCAGTTTGCAGCCCACCGCATTTTCGTACACCGCGATGATCGCGTCCTGGTAAACGTCGCTCGCCGTGGTCTCGTCGCAGCCGCACGCGCGCTGTATCCAGTGCATAAACTCCCGGCGGTGGGCGGTGTAAAGCTGCCCCAAGGCCGCGCGGTCGCCCCGTTGCATTTGGCGAAGAAGCTGTTGGTCTGAGAAGAAGGGAGTCATCGGCGTGAAGATCAGCGTGTGTAGGGCAAAGCTGATTCTTTGCGCTGGCCTCCCCAAGCAAGGAACTACCCAATCGACCTGCGGGAACTACGCGCTGATCCTAAGTACTTTGGGCCGGGCAGACGCGCACGAGAAGCGTGGGCGCGGATGTAGGGTCGTTTCTCTATCTTGCCGTATCCTCCCCCTCTACCCGCTACTCCCATGAAAAGACCGTTGCTACTGGCCCTCTTGGGTGTCATTCCTGTCGTAGGGATCGGCAGTTGGCTGTACGCCCGTCGCCGCCGCGAAGCGCAACCCACGGCTCCCGCCGAGCCGTTGGTGCTGGTCTGCGGCAGCACCAACGCCACGCGCTACCACCGTCAGATGTGCCGGGGGCTGGCGCAGTGCAACCAAAACGTCGTGAAGATGCCCCTGACCCAGGCCGACGCCGAGATGGAGCCGTGCGGTTTTTGTTACTGAGTAGAGCGCGACCACTGGGTGCCTGCCGTCGCGGCTGATCCCCCGGGCTTGCCACCGAACAAAATGTTGCAGCCGATCCGGAGGTGAGCGCTGCGCACGGCCTGCAACGCGAAGAGAGAAACCACGTGGTCGGAGACGACGTGCAGCTCGACGGGGCCGGACGTGATGACCACGCCCGCACCTAGGCCGGTGAAGTCGCGGCTGCGTACCGTGTAACCGACCACACCCCGCGCGAGCCGCCCGAACCGACGGGTGGCGCTCACGGACGCGGCGGGGCGGAAGCCGTCGTAAAACTCCGCCTGCACCGCCCCGCCCAGGGCCCACTCGTCGTTCAATGCGAAGCGGCTCGCCGCGTAGAGCCGGGGCGTGAGCCAGGTGCCGAAGCCCTCCCGGCGCTGGGTGGTGCCGTCCGTCAGGAACGTGGCTTCCAGCGTGTCGAGCACCCGCTGCAACGTGAGCGTTTCTGTGCCGTCGTAGTCCTCGTCGGTGAAGCCCGTGTAAGTGCCCGAACGGCTGAAGCGCTCGGTCGAAGTCCGGGTGTTCCAGTAGATGCGTCCGGAGTTCTGCCAGCCCACCGTGAACGTCCAGGCGTCCAGGCCCTCGTAGGTTACCGATCCGTCGATCCCCCAGCCCAGGTTACGGCGCGGCAGGATGTAGGCGCCGTCGTCTAAGTCACTGCTGAACAGCTCTTCCGCCTCGTCGTAGCGGTAGCGTGCGTCGTACTCGGCGGTGAGCAGGCCCTCGGCGACACGCAGCCGGAGGTCGGTTTCGTGAAGGCGCAGGGCCGCGCGGCCCCACAGCAGGCGGGGGCGCAGGCCGAAGGTCCAGTCGTCGTGACGGTAGGCCACCCCCACGGCCAGGGCGCGGTACAACAGCGCCTGCCCTTCGAGTCGGTCCAGGCTGAGGGTCTGGCCCACGAACGGGGCGTTGCCGCGCCAGAGCAGTTCGGCGATGCGCCCGTCGTACGCCGCCCGCGCCTCGGCGTGCTCGCTCATCGAGAGGGTCAGGTACCACTTGCGCAGGCGCACGCCCGCAAAAAGGTAATCCAGGTGCGCGTCGACCGCCAGCAGGTTGTTGCGGTTCATGCGGTCCAGCCCCCGCCCGGGGTCCAGGGTGTCGTTGCGCACCACGGCCCGCAGCGGAAACGCCGAGTGGTGGCCGCTCGCCCGCCCGGAGAGCACCGGAATCGCCACCGCAAACCGCGACGAGGGCACCATCGACGGACTGACCGACGTGGTCTGTAGGGTAGGGGGGAGGGTCAGCAGCAGCAGGTCGCTTTGGGCGCGGGCGGTGCCGGTCAACCCCAGCAGCAAGCAGAAAAGCCGTAGACGCAGCATCAGTTGAGGTCAGTGCTTAAGGCCACCACCACGCCACTCTGAAAGCGCACCTGATAGTCTTCGTAGAACTTGACGGGCAGCGTCTCGGGGTCGACCGAGCGGACGCGCAGCGTGGCGATCAACCAGCGGCCCTCGCGCCGGAGGCGGTCGTAGCGCTCACGCTCCAGGCGGGTGGTCCACTCGGTCACCTGCGGGCCGGCGGTGCGCCCGCCGTCGGGAGGGGGTTGTGCCGCGCGGATGATCTCGTCGGGCGTGTCGAAGAGCGAGTCGAGGGCCACGAAGTTTTCATCTAGAAAGTAGAGCTGCACGGTGGCGTCGGCCGGGAAGGTGTTCTCGGCCCGCGTGCGCACGTCGACCCACCGTACGTCCTCCTCGTCGGGCCACTCCAGCGCCGTCGTGTCGCGCTCCTCGTAAAAGAAAATTCGTCCGTCGAGGGGCAGCGTCACCTCCGAGCGCACGCGTATCCGGCTGGTGTCGGCCACAAACGGCACGCTTCCGGCGGCGCGCGGCAGAGTGTTGGCCGTGGCCACGAACAGCACCCGGTTCGGGGCGGGGTCGAGCACGTCGCGCACGTTCGAATTGTCGCGGTCGAGCACCACCGAGGTCAGCGCCGGTGGTGCCCCGGGGGTTGCCGCCCCCCCGACCCGCACCGACGAGAGGGCATCGACACCGGAGCCGAGCAGTTGCGCGTCTTCCCCCCGGTTGGTGCGCAGGCCCACGTTCGTAACGTTCACCTCGGTGTCGAGGCCGAAACTGTTGAAGAGGTCGAACCGCACCTCGGGGTTCTCGAACAGGATGCGCCCTGCGAAGCGGCGTTCGAACAGCCGGATGCGGACGGTGTCGCGCGTGCGGTCAAAGAGCGAGAGCGTACCGACGTCACCCTCCAGGCGACGGAAGGCCAGGTCGCTTAAAGATACGTCGAGTTGCAGATCGTCGCGCGCCGCAATCGGGTTGCCGAGCGACGTGAGCGTCAGCCCCACCTCCACGGGGAAGCGGTTGGGGGCGTCGGCGCTGCCCAACCCCAGGTCGGCATCCCGTAACGAAAGGAGCGTGTCGACCACCACCGGCCGCTCGCCCCGGAAGGGCAGGTCCAGTTGCAGGGCGAAAGGCGCGCCGTCCCGGCGCAGGCTGGGCAGGTACACGCGGATTTGTACGTCGTGCCGAAACGCCGAGGCCGCCCGCACGCGCAGCGTCCCCGCCTTCAGGAGCACGCGCGTGATCGACGGCCCGCCCGCCGCCGGTGTGCGCTCCCAAGTGAAGGGGAGCGTGGCCGCCGCGCTGTCTTGCAACACCTCGCCGGCGGCGGGGGTCGCGGCGGCGGGGCCGGGTACCACCACGGCCAGCGCCTGGTCGGGGATCGGCAGCAGCGCTTCGGCCGTCGAGGAGAACTCTTCGGTCAAATAGCGCAGGGTAACAAAGCCGTCGGCGTCGGTGTTGATCTCCACGTTACCGCCCCGGCGGCGCAGCACCTCGCCGAGTTGGCTGCGGAGGTCCAGCAGCGGCGCGGCCAACTCGGGCTCCCAGGGGGCAATCACGAGCTCGTCGGTCGGCAGGCAGCCGATCAGGCCAAACAACAGCAGGAGCGCGGTCGGGCGTCGGGGTGAGGCTACTTGTTTCATGAGGAGGCTAGGGGCGTCGGTGGGGCGCGCGGTCCTGGTGACGAGCGGGACCGCAGCGGCAAGTTATGGAGCGACCAACGGGAACGCTCGGATTATTAGACGGAATGCCGCTTTAATCGAGTAGGTCGTCGCCGATATCTCGGCGTAGTTGCTTCCCCTCGAACCGCACGGCTTCAGCGGCCTGCTGCGCCGCGCGGGTAGCCTCTTTGACGCCCCGCCCGAGGGCAGTGACGGCCACCACGCGCCCCCCGTTGGTGACCAGTTGCCCCTCGTCGAGGCGCGTCCCCGCGTGGAAGATCAGCGCGTCGTCGTCGGCTTCGTCGATGCCGCTGATGGCGCGCCCCTTTTCGTAGGGGCCGGGGTAGCCGCCGGAGGTCAGTACCACGGTGGCGGCGGTGCGGGTGTCGGCGATCAGCTCCACTTCGTCGAGGCGCTGCTCCCGCACGGCGTCGAACAAGTCCAGCAGGTCGTTGTCGAGGCGGGGCAGGACGACCTCGGCCTCAGGGTCACCCAGGCGGACGTTGTACTCGATCACGTGGGGGTCGCCGGCCACGTTCATCAGCCCGATGAAGATAAAGCCCCGGTAGTCGATGCCGTCGGCGCGCAGCCCGGCCAAGGTAGGCTTCACCACACGCTCGTCGACCTTTTGCAGGAACGCCTCGTCGGCAAAGGGTACCGGCGACACCGCCCCCATGC
>JBARYS010000259.1:0-1711 GCA_049648155.1 Catalinimonas sp.
GCCCGCCACCGAGCCGGAGGTGATCCGCCGCAACCTAATTGCACAACTTACCGCCCCTGTGCGCTGGACGCAGACCGTGGAGCGGATGATCGCCGACGGCGCGACCGAGTTCGTGGAGTGCGGCCCCGGCAAGGTGCTGCAAGGGCTGGTGCGGAAGATCGACCGTGAAGCCACCGTGACCGGAGTCTGACGGCGAACCCTTTTAGTGCTATGTCAAAGTGAAAAGGGCGGACGCTACCAAGGCATCTTTCACGTTGAGATGACACTTCAACGATTTCGGTATTTTGCAGTAATCCCCCGCCGGTGCCACGGGAGGTGTACGTCTCGATACTTTCTATTCGATACTCAGTATTAGTTATGTCCGGACACAGTAAATGGTCGACGATCAAGCGGAAAAAGGGTGCGCTCGACGCCAAGCGCGGCAAGATGTTCACTAAGCTGATCAAGGAGATCTCGGTCGCCGTACGCGAGGGCGGCCCCGACCCCGAGGGCAACCCCCGCCTGCGGCTCGCCATCCAGAACGCCAAGGGGGCCAACATGCCCAAAGACAACGTCGAGCGGGCCATCAAGAAGGCTGCCGGTGAGGGCGGCGAAGCCTACGTCGAAACCACCTACGAAGGCTACGGACCCTTCGGCGTGGCGATCTACGTCGAGACGGCCACCGACAACACCAACCGCACGGTCTCGACGGTGCGGTCGCTCTTCAGCAAGAGCGGCGGCAGCCTGAGCACCAACGGCTCGCTCATGTTCCTCTTCGACCGCAAGGGCGTGTTCACCTTCCGCACGCCCGAGGGGCAGGATGAAGACGAGTTTACGCTCGAACTCATCGACGCAGGGGCCGAAGAGGTGGAGTTCGACGAGGAGTACGCCACCGTCACGTGCGTGATGGAGGACTTCGGCAGCGTGCAGAAATTCCTCGACGACGCCGGCGTAGAGGTAGAGAACGCCGAGCTGCGGCGCATCCCCACCACCACTAAGCAGCTCGACGACGAAGAACTTACCAAGGTGATGCGCCTGATCGAACAGCTTGAGGACGACGACGACGTGCAGCAAGTGTACCACAACGTCGAAATCAGCGACTCGCAGATGGCTTCGATGGAGTAAAAAAATCCGGCGCGGTGCTTTATCGCGCCGTGCCGGGAAAAAGCCCTTCTGTAAGGTAAGTCCTTGCAAAGCAGTGCATTGTGGCCCACATTCACCCTACCTTTGGAACATAAGAAAAGGAGAGAGTGGACAATTGGTTTAGGTAGTTAGTGTGTGTGTGGGTCCGCGACGCGAATGGCGCTCGCGGACTTTTTTTGTGCCCCGCCCGCGCGCGCCGGTATCTTGCCGGCCCAACCTTCCACTCGCTTTGAACTTCTGTAGCCACTGCGGGCACGCCGCTCTCCACCTCACCGTCCCGCCGGGCGACAGCTCGCCCCGCCTGGTCTGCCGGCACTGCGGCACGGTGCATTACGTCAACCCCAAGATGGTCGTCGGCTGCGTGGTGGCTGACGGCGATCGCGTGCTGCTCTGCCGCCGCGCCATCGAACCCCGCCGGGGCTACTGGAACCTGCCCACGGGCTACCTAGAGTCGGGTGAGACCGCCGAGGCCGGGGCGGTGCGCGAAACCTGGGAAGAGGCCTGCGCCCACGTGGCCGTCGACCGGCTGCACTCGATGTTCAGCCTGCCCCACTGCGACCAGGTAATCGTTCACTTCTTGGCGCACCTC
>JBARYS010000260.1:0-5407 GCA_049648155.1 Catalinimonas sp.
CCGCGACCCGCACGCTCGTCAGCGTGTCGTAGCCCCGGCCGAGCGTACGGTCGTAGGCGTCGAACAGATAAGCCGTGCCGTTGGGCAGCGGGTCGCCGGTATCGTCGAGCACCACGTTGCCCCGGATCGAGGCCTCGCCCAACCCGTTGAGTTGCAGCAGGTGGAGCGCCCCGCGCCCGCTGTTGCCGCCCGACTCTCCCGACACGCCCACGGCGATGTCGGGCACTCTGTCGTCGTTCAGGTCGCCGACGGGGGCCACGGCCGCGCCGAACCAGCGGTACCCCAGATCACCGGTGATGGTCACGCCTCCCTCGCCGGGCGCCAGACGCTGGTAGTCGCGCACCCGCGCCGAGGGGTCGAGAAAGAGGATGATCAGCGCGCCCGCGCCGGTAACACCGTTCCAGGGGCGGCGGGGGGCACCGACGGCCAGTTCAGGCAGGCCGTCGCCGTCGATGTCGCCGATCTGCCCCATGCTCCAGCCGAAGTAGTCCCACGCGTCGAAGGCCCCCACTAGGCCGGGCGTGTTCTGGTCCAGAGTTCGGTGGCGCAACACGGTACCGTCGGCCCGCATATACATCACGAACGCGCCGCCCGCGAAGCCGTCGAAGCCCCAGGCCCCCACAGCCAGGTCGGTAACGCCGTTGCCGTCCAGGTCGCCCAGCGCGGCCAACGAAGTCCCGAAAAAGTTGTTGTTGCTGAGCCCGGCGTTCAGGCCACTTTGACCCTCCGTGAGGGTACTGTGCGCACGGACGGTCTGGTCCGCGTTCAGAAACAAGATCTGGACCGCGCCCCGCTGCACGTAAGCTCCGGAATGCCCCACGGCCAGGTCCGGGTTGCCGTCGCCGTCCAGGTCGCCGACGGCCGCCAGGCTCTCACCGAAGAGGTCGCCGTCGAACAGTTCAATCGGCAGACCACTCAGCCCTTGAGAGATCTCGCGGTGGCGCTTCACGGTGCCGTTAGTGTTCATGTAGAGGATGTACACCGAACCGGGAACGCGGGTGCCGTGGTCGGAGCCGGGTGCCCCCACGGCGAGGTCCTGCACGCCGTCGCCGTCCAGGTCGCCCATGTTCACCACGGCGTTGCCGAAGCGGTTCTTGATGGAGAGATCGGCGGTGAAGCTGCCGCTGTCTTCGTCGATGCTCTGCTCGTCGCGCACGGTACCGTCGTCGTTCATGAACAAGATCCAAAGCTTGCCGGTCTGCTCGTTCGTATTGCTGTTGTCGGAAGGTGCTCCCACGGCAAAGTCGGCGGTGCCGTCACCGTCCAGGTCGCCGATGTTGGCCACGGCATCCCCGAAGCTCCCGTCCGAGACGAGCTCCTGATCGAAGCCACCTTCGTAGGCATTGATGACTTGCTGCTGGAACACGGTGCCGTTTGGCACCTGGGCGAATATGGAGCCGAGCGAAACAGCCCACAGCAAGGTCGTGTATGAAAAACGCATGGCGAAGAAGTTACGGACGTAAGAAGAAAGGTAGAGAGACATCAGGGCGCGCTCGGTACCAGCCGCAGTAGCACCTGCGTGCTCGACGACCGCTCGGTGGGAATGATCAGCCCCAGGCCAGGCACGTGGGCAGCCAGCGGCGGCACCAGACGCAAATGATCGTCCGAGCTGTCCAGTAGTGTCTCGGTGCGCATCTTGCCGTCGGGCGTGATGTGGGCGGCCTCCACGTCGGTCGAGCTGCGGATGCGGTCGTTCCAGAGCACGTGGTAGCCCTCGGCGTCGCGCAGCACCACGAACGACGAGTAGAGGTCACGGTCTTCGGTAGACTGTTGCCGCTTCTCGATCACCTGCGTCCAGCGGGGTTTCAGGTCCGGCCCCAGCCGCACGGCGGCCGTCTTGGCGTAGATGTCGCCGATCTCCACGTCGGGGTTGACGCCCGTGAGTATGTTGATACTGGCCGTGAGCACCGGTCCACGGTAGTACGACTCGGCGAAGAACGTCACGCCGCCGTCTGGCTCGGCAAACAGGTGCTTGATGGTGTACTCGGGGGCGTTGCTGCGTGCGTCGCGCTTCGACCTCAGGTCGGCGGCCGTCGCGCCGTCGAAGTCGGACGTCACCACCGTGCCCTTCCCGCCCGCGAAGCGGATACCCACCGCGCCGGCGGGCTCCATGCTCACCGGGTCGGCGTGGATGCCGCCCAGCAGCGGCTCCTGGTTGGCGCTCAGCGTCAGCCCTAAGTTCGTCACGAAGCGGCCGGCGGCGTCGAACGGCATCATCTGCAAAGTCTCGTTGCCCTCTTGGTAGCGGTAGAGTCGGTAGTCGAAGCCGGTGGGCGTCTTGCGAAACTTATCGTTGCTGAACTGCTCCACCAGCAGGTAGACCCGCCCGGCGTCGTCGAGTGTGGCGTCTTCCAGCAGGTTAAACTGCGCCTCGTCGGGCAGCAGCAGCGTCTGCTCCCAGGTCTTTTCCAGATTTTCGTCGAGCAGTACGGCGTGGTAGCCACCCTGCCCCAAGCCGAGGTACTGGTAGTTGAACAGCAGCAACAGCCGCTTGCCGTCGGGTGAGACACGGTGCGAAACCAGCTTGCTGAAGCGCATCTGCCCGTATTGCGACGAGAAGTAGGCGCGCATGTAGTTGGCGGGGCTGAACGAGAACAGGCCGGGCAGCAGCATCGTCAGGGGCCGGGCGTCGTCCTTCTCCAGGTCTTTGTCGTAGCTCTGCAACTGCACGTTGCCCACCTCGGGGCTACCGTCGGTAGCCACCAGCGTGTGGATCTGTCCGCCGAAGTAGAAGGTGTAGAAGATGTTGTCCTTGCGGTCGGCGGTCTCCAGCACACGGGCCTCCTCCTTCGCTAGGTCGGGGCCGTAGCGGGCGACTACCGTCTTGTTCTTGGTGCCTTGGTAATAGTAATCCTCCGCGAAGCCCACGTAGAAGCCGGAGGCGTCGCCGCCGAGCACGAACATGTCTAGGTTTCTCGACTTTTTGCGTTCCTGCTCGGAGCGGATGAGTTCTTGGGCGCGCAGCACCGGCGCGGCGAGGAGGAGGGAGAGCAGAAGGGGGAGTTGGTAGCGCATAGAAGCATGTGTTTACGTGGTATTAATGCGTGTGCCGAGAAAGGTAAACACCCCCCCGGCCGGACACGTAACCCACGAAGTAGCTTGTCTCGGCCAAAAAGTCTTTTTTGTGTGGCCTGAGGGGCCTTTTGCGGTCAAAATGGCGGTGCGAGAAGCGCCGTTTCCACCGGGCACTCACTTTGTTATGTTAACTGCAGAAATCTGAACGTAACGAACCGACGAACATGAACTTTAACAACTATACCATCAAGGCGCAGGAGGTCATGCAGCAGGCCACCGAAGTTGCCGGGAGCGCCGGGCAGCAGGCCATCGACACGGGCCACCTGCTGCGGGCGATCCTCCGCACGGACGAAAACCAAATCCAGTTCCTGACCAAAAAGCTGCAAGTGAACCGCGCGGCCCTCGACCAACAGCTCGACGCGGTCATCGAGTCGTACCCGAAGAGCAGCGGCGGCAGCCCTTACCTGGCCAACGACGCGGCCGCCGCGCTGCAACAGGCGCAGGGTTACCTGAAGGATTTCGGCGACGAGTACGTGGCCGTCGAGCACCTGCTGCTGGGCGTGCTAAGCGGCAAGGACCGCACCGCGCAACTGCTGAAGGACGTCGGCTTTGCCGAGAAGGCCCTGAAAAAAGCCATCGAAGAGCTACGCGGCGGGCAGCGCGTCACCGACCAAAACGCCGAGGGTAAGTACCGCTCGCTCGAACGCTACTCGCAGAACCTCACCGACCTGGCCCGGCGGGGCAAGATCGACCCCGTGATCGGCCGCGACGAGGAGATTCGCCGCGTGCTTCAGATCCTCTCGCGCCGCACTAAGAACAACCCCATGCTCGTCGGCGAGCCGGGCGTCGGCAAGACGGCCATCGTCGAGGGGCTGGCCAAGCGCATCGTCGACGGCGACGTGCCCGAAAACCTGAAGTCAAAGCAGCTCGTGGCACTCGACCTGGGTCTGCTCGTGGCGGGTGCCAAGTACAAAGGTGAGTTCGAAGAGCGCCTGAAGGCCGTCATCAAAGAGGTGACCGACGCTGAGGGCGAAGTAATTCTCTTCATCGACGAGATTCACACCCTGATCGGGGCCGGCAGCGGGGGCGAGGGCGCGATGGACGCCGCCAACCTGCTGAAGCCCGCCCTGGCGCGCGGCGAACTGCACGCCATCGGCGCGACCACGCTTAAGGAGTATCAGAAGTACATCGAGAAGGACAAGGCGCTCGAACGGCGTTTCCAGACGGTGACGGTCGACGAGCCGAGCGTGGCCGACAGCGTGTCGATCTTGCGCGGCATCAAAGACAAGTACGAGTTGCACCATGGCGTGCGTATCAAAGACGACGCGCTGATCGCGGCCGTCGAGCTGTCGAGCCGCTACATCGCCGACCGCCACCTGCCCGACAAGGCCATCGACCTGATGGATGAGGCCGCCGCCCGCCTGCGCATCGAGATCGACTCGCTGCCCGAAGCCCTCGACGAGGTGCAGCGCAAGATCATGCAGCTGGAGATCGAACGCGAGGCCATCCGCCGCGAGGGTGACTACGACAAGGAGGGTCGCCTGAATAAGGAGCTGGCCGACCTGAACGAGACGCGCAGCGGCCTCAAAGCCGCCTGGCAGCAGGAGAAGGAGGTGCTCGAAGGCATCCAGCAGGCGAAGGAGGACATTGACCGCCTCAAGCTGGAGGCCGAACAAGCCGAACGTACGGGCGACTACGGCCGCGTGGCCGAACTGCGCTACGGGCGCATCCGCGAGGCCGAACAGCAACTGACCGACTACCAGCAGCAGATGGCGACGATGCAGGCCGACGGCCAGTCGATGCTGAAGGAGGAGGTCACGGCCGATGACATCGCCGAGGTGGTGGCCAAGTGGACGGGCATCCCCGTGAGCAAGATGCTGCAGAGCGACCGCGAGAAGCTGCTCAACCTCGAAGCCGAGCTGGGCAAGCGGGTGGCCGGCCAGGCCGAGGCGATTCAGGTGGTGTCGGACGCCGTGCGCCGCAGCCGCGCGGGGTTGCAGGACCCGAAGCGGCCACTGGGGTCGTTCATTTTCCTCGGCACCACGGGCGTGGGCAAGACCGAATTGGCGAAGGCGCTGGCCGAGTTCCTATTCAACGACGAGAACGCCCTGGTGCGGATCGACATGTCGGAGTATCAGGAGCGCCACGCCGTCAGCCGCCTCGTGGGGGCACCTCCCGGATACGTCGGCTACGACGAGGGTGGTCAACTGACGGAGGCCGTGCGCCGAAAGCCCTACAGCGTGATCTTGCTCGACGAGATCGAGAAGGCCCACCCCGATGTGTTCAACATCCTGCTGCAGGTGCTCGACGACGGCCGCCTGACCGATAACAAGGGGCGCGTGGCCAACTTCAAGAACACGATCATCATCATGACGTCGAACCTGGGGTCGCA
>JBARYS010000261.1:0-1874 GCA_049648155.1 Catalinimonas sp.
TTCTTGCACTGCGCGTACGCTTGGTCGACGAAGGCCTTCTCGCCGTCTTGGTAATACGCCTCGCGCCCCTCTTCGAAGATTTCGGCCACGTCGGGCAGGTACTTCTCAAAGGCTTTAACAATGGCCCCGGCGCTGAACAGAAAGATACCCGCGTTCCAGACGTAGTCGCCGCTGGCCAAGAATTTCTCGGCGTACTCCAGGTTGGGCTTCTCGGTGAACGTCGCCACCCTCTTCACGTCGCCGTCGCCCTCAGTACGGTACTGAATGTAGCCGTAGCCGGTGTCGGGGCGGCTGGGCTGGATGCCGAGCGTGAGCAGAATGTCGCTGCCGGCGGTAGCGGTCAGCCCAGTTTCCACCGCCCGGCGGAAGTCGTCGGGGCGGCTGATCACGTGGTCCGACGGGGCCACGATCAGGTTCGCGTCGGGGTTCTCACGGGCGATCTTCCAGGCGGCGTACGCCACGCAGGGAGCCGTGTTGCGCCCCACCGGTTCGAGCAGCACCTGGTCGTCGCGCAGGTAGGGCAAGTGCTCTTTCACCAGGTCGTGGTAGTCGCGGTTCGTAACCACGTAGATGTTCTCTTTCGGGCAGACGGTATCAAAACGCGACGCCGTCGCCTGTAACATGCTGCGCCCTTCGCCCAGCACGTCGTGGAACTGCTTGGGGTGGTTCGAGCGGCTGAAGGGCCAGAAACGACTGCCGATGCCGCCGGCCATGATGACGACGTAGTTGTTCTGATTCATGAGCTTTGGGTAGGATAAGGGGCTTACCGA
The DNA here is from genome assembly GCA_049648155.1 of Catalinimonas sp. Lineage (GTDB taxonomy): Bacteria > Bacteroidota > Bacteroidia > Cytophagales > Flexibacteraceae > JBARYS01. The sequence continues at coordinate 771 of JBARYS010000261.1, forward strand.
GGGGTGCGGTAAAGATAGGCAGCGACGGAGGATTACCGCTCCCGCCGGGCGGCGCGGGCGCGCTTCCTGAACAAGAGGCTGCGTACTTTGCCCGCCACGCACACGCTTATGGACCGTATTTTTTGCATCGTCGGGGCGGGCGGCTTCGGCCGCGAGGTGCTCACGTGTTTGATTGATGCCCGGGGGTGGCGCGCACGCGACCTGTCCGGGCAGGTGGTGTTTATGATCCAAGACCAAGACCTGCACGACTCTGAAGTGATGGGCGTGCCCGTACGCGGCTTGTCGGCGTTCGACCCGGCCCACTACGAGGTGGTGGTGGCCGTGGGCAATCCGGCCGTGCGGCGGCGGGTTGTCGAAGGGCTGCCCCCCGAGACGCACTACGCCACCCTTGTCCACCCCACGGCGGTGCTGTCGAGGTGGGTTTCGCTCGGTGCGGGCACTATTGTTACGGCGGGGGTGATTCTGACGTGCGGCATCACCGTCGGGCGACACGCGCACCTGAACCTGCACGCCTCGGTGGGGCACGACTGCCGGGTGGGCGACTACTTCACGGCTGCCCCGGGCGCACGGCTGAGCGGTGATTGCCGGGTCGGCGACGGGGTCTACCTGGGTACGAACGCGTCCGTGCGGCAAGGTCTCAGCATCGCCGCAGGGGTCACGGTGGGCATGGGCGGCGTGGTGGTCGACGACCTCAACCAAGCGGGCGTGTACGTGGGCTGCCCCGCCCGCAAGCTGCCGCCGCGCTCTATGCAGCCGCGTCGGTTTGAGCCGTGACGCACTCAGGCCGCAGGCGGCGCTCTGCGCACGCGCGGATGGTGTCGATCTCAGCCAAGCACTCGGCCAGCCACGCCTCTACCTCCAACCGGGATATACGGTGCGGTGCGGGGTGACCATAAATCTCCAAATGAACGCGCGCGAAGAGTTGCGCCGAATCCGGCAGCGGATACCCTTTGATGCGGTGCAGCACGCAGCAGAAAGCCTGAGCATCGAACGGATGCGCCGCCTGCTTGAAGTCAGCTTCTTTGTAATGAAGCTCCCGCACAAACTCGTGCAAGAACGCGGTGTACTCAGCCGGGGCGTCGGCGAAGGTTTGATCCAAATAAC
>JBARYS010000262.1:0-1960 GCA_049648155.1 Catalinimonas sp.
GCGCTGGCCCCGGGGCAGCCCTTAAGCTACGCGTTTCTCGACACCCGCTTCGACCGGCAGTACCGCACCGAACAACAGTTGGGCACGCTCTCAATGCTGTTTGCCGCGCTGGCGGTGGCGATTGCGGCCCTGGGGCTGGCCGGGCTGGCCGCCTACACCGCACACCGCCGTCGTAAGGAGATCGGCGTGCGGAAGGTGCTCGGGGCCTCGACGGCACAACTGGCCGGACTACTCACGCGAGAGTTCGCCCTGCTGGTAGGTGTGGCCTTCTTGATCGCGGTGCCGGTGGCGGCGTGGGGCATGGAGCAATGGCTGCGCGGCTTCGCCTACCGCGCCGAACTGAGCGTGTGGCCCTTCGTGGCGGCGGGCGCGGCAGCACTCTTCATCACGCTGGGGAGCGTACTGTACCAGGCCGTCCGTGCCGCCCACGCTAACCCCGCGCGTGCGCTGCAAGCGGAATAAGTTGATTGCTGGGTTGTCGGGCGCGTCAGCTATTGTTCACTGCTGACTGCTCGTTGCTAATTAAATCGAACCACCAGCGAAGCGCCCCCGGGGGCGGGCAGCAGCATCGCCTCGACCTTGCGGTGCTGGTTGCGCTGGTAGCGACGGGCGCGCACGCGGTGGACGACCGCCTCGGCGCAGGCTGCGCTCAGCGCGGCCCCCAGGAAGACGTCGGAGGCCCAGTGTGCGTCGATGTAGAGGCGCGTGAAGGCCGTGCCTGCGCTCAGGCTGTAGAAGAAGATTTTCAGGCCGGTGCTCTTCGCCTGCCGACCGAAGACGTAGGCCGTGGCCGTGGCCAGCGCCATGTGGCCGGAGGGGAACGAGTGGTAGTTCGGGATGTCGACCGAGAGCGGCTTGAAGTCGAACGCACCCACTTCGGCTTTGGGCCGGGCGCGGCCGATCAAAATCTTCGAGTACGTCTGGATGATGCCCGAAGCCGTTGCGGAGGCGATCAGCATGGTGCCCGTCTCGCGCAGCCACGGCTGGTTGAAGGCCACTCCCGAGCCGTAAATCACCGCCAAGATCGGGTAGTTGTAATTAGGCTTGCCGTAGAGGTTGATCGTCTGCGCCAGCGCCTCGTCCACGTTCGGGTCGCGGTACTGCTGCAGCCAGTCGCGGAAGGGCTCGTCGACCAACGAGATCAGCGCCGCGCCGCCCATCACCGCCCCGAACGTGATCCAGTTCTTCTTGTCCCACGAGAGGGGTCGCTTATACGTGTACCAGATGGCGTCGGCCATGTCGACCGCGTCGTCGCCCAAGCGGCGGAAGAAGGGGTCCGGCACGCGCCCGAAGGCCGTCGGTTCGAGTTCGACGCGGCTCAGCGAATCACGTTCGGCCCGGCGCTCATCGCGCGTCTGTGGGGGCAGCGTCCGCTCCTGCGCCGTGGCGAGGCGGGCAACCAGCAGCGTCACGCCGAGGGTAATGAAAAGAGAAACGTAATGTCGCATGGGCGGTGGAGAAATAATGGGGTCTGACGTGCGTGCGCCCCCTGGGGATACGCCGACGTACCCTTCCGGGGAAACCAGCAAGATCGCGGCACGGTCCGAACGAGCTTGATCGCGGGTGCCGACACCCCTTCCGGCGGCGGCCTGAGGTAGCGCGTGCGGTGGGCGTACGTTTGCGCTCAAGCGCACTCTTACATGCAGACTTCCCCCCCCGCTTTCCCGCCGGCCGTGATCGACATGGGCACCAACACGTTTCACCTGCTGATCGCCACTTGGCCGGGCGGCAGTCGCCCCCACGTGCTGGCGCGCGACAAGGTGTTCGTCCGCATTGGGCAGGGCGGCATCAGCGACGGCACGCTCACCCCGGCGGCCTTCGAGCGGACGCTGGAGGCCCTGCGGCGCTTTCGCGTACAACTCGACGCGCACGGCGTGCCCCCGGAGCGGGCGCTGGTCACGGCCACGAGCGCGGTGCGGTCGGCGAAGAACGGAAAGGAGCTGGTGGCGGCGATCCGGGA
>JBARYS010000263.1:0-6323 GCA_049648155.1 Catalinimonas sp.
AGCAGCACCCGCTCGGCGGCCACCACCCGGCGCAGCACGACCGTGCGCAGCGACACCACGTCGCCCTCGCCGAGCGTCCCCAGCGTGCCGGTGCGGTAAGCGTGCTTACGGTCGGCGGTAGCTCGCCCCAGCCGCCGCCAGAGGTCGTCTTCGAGCGCGGGCAGCGTGTAGGCAATGCCGTCGATCGTTACGAAGTCTTGCATGGGGCGGGTGGGGTCGGTCTACTCTTCCTCGTCGTCGCCTGATTCGGGGCGGTCGGCCCAGGGGTCTTCGCCCTCTTCCTCGTCATATGTCGACTCGTCGAAGTCTTCGGGGAAGCGCAGCAGGTCGCCACCTGTCTCATCGTCGTAGTTGTCGTCTTCTTCGTCGCCGAACGCCTCGCCGTCGTCAAAAATAGAGTGGTACTTAGCCATGGCCGTAGGATAATGAGAGAAAAGAAAGTGCTTCGCCGCAGCGTACGAAACCTGTCGGGACCGTACGTCGCGTCTCTTCGGAGCAACGGCGAAGGTCCGCGCCGGGTTGCGCGCCGCAGATCACCCCGCAAAGTGCGCCCACCCCTGTGCCCGGAGGGGCTGCGTCTGGCCGCCCCGCGTGAGCAACAGCGCGCCCTGTTCGGCCTCGCGCACCACGCCCACGGCCACTACGTCGGCCATTCGTTCCACGTGCCGCCGGTAGTCGTCGGCCGAGACGGTGAAGAGCAGTTCGTAGTCTTCGCCGCCGTTTAGGGCGCACACCGTCGCGTTGAGGCGAAACTCGTCAGCCACGCGGCCGGTCTCTTCCGTGACGGGCACCTGCTCTTCGTTGATCAGCACGCCCACCCCCGACGCCTTGCAGAGGTGCAGCAGCTCCGAAGCGAGGCCGTCCGAGACGTCGAGCATGGCCGTGGGGCGTACACCCGCCTCTGCCAAGTCGTGTACGACGTCGGTGCGCGCCTCGGGCTTGAGTTGTCGCCCCACCACGTAGTCGTACTCCGTCAGTTCCGGCTGCAGGTTCGGATCGGCGAGGAACACCTTCTTCTCTCGCTCCAGCACCTGCAGGCCGAGGTAAGCGCCCCCCAGATCGCCCGTGACGCAGACCACGTCGCCGGGGCGGGCCCCGTCGCGGTACACCACCCGGCCGGGCGGGGCTTGTCCGACGGCCGTCACGGCCAGCATCAACCCGGCGGGCGAGGCGGTCGTGTCGCCGCCCACCAGGTCCACGTCGTAGCGCTCGCACGCCCGGTAGACGCCCGCGTAGAGGGCTTCGAGCGCCTCGACCGAGAAGCGGTTGCTGACGGCCAGCGCCAACGTAATCTGGGTCGGAACGGCGTTCATGGCCGCCACGTCCGACAGGTTCACCACTACCGCCTTGTAGCCCAGGTGTTCCAGCGGCACGTAGCGCAGGTCGAAGTGGATGCCCTCGTTGAGCAGGTCGGTGGTCACCACCACGTCGGTGTCGCCCACGCGCAGCACGGCCGCGTCGTCGCCGATGCCCCGGTGTGTGGAGGCCTGCCTCTTGGTGGCCGGGCGGGCCAGCCGTTCGATCAGCCCGAACTCTCCCAACTCCTGAATTTCCGTGCGTTTGCTCTCTGCCATGCCGCGAAGTGACACAAATTCTTACGAATCAAAGTCGCTTAGTGTGTATGATGTTATATTGCACAGTAGTCGTTCATCGCCAATGATAGATTCTAATTTCATGAAGAAAAACATTCTTATATACGTCGCCGGTGCGCTCGCTTCGCTCACGCTGCTCGCGGCCTGTGGGGTCAACAAGTCGCAGTACGAAACCCGCAAGGGGAAGAAGAAGATGCAGCACTACAACTCGATGCAGTATCAGTAGTACCGCTCGCCCGCGACGGACACTGTTCAAACAAGAAAGCCCAGACTACCACGTCGTAGTCTGGGCTTTCCTGGTTAGGGGCGGTGATTACCGCGTCGAGGTGGCCGTCTTTTCTACGCGTAGCTCCTCTTGTTTCGAGGGATGGCCGAGCCGCCCGCCGTTGCGCATGTAGAGGTAGATGCCCGCGAAGAGGACGATCAGAACGGCGGGGAGAATCGCCATGTAACGCAGCACCTCGCCGCCGGTCGCGCCCTCGTCGAGCAAGCTACCGATCTGCGGCAGCACGAACGTGATCGTCAGCATACCCAGGCCGCCCATGATCGACAGCCCCAGCGCGCCGCTCTCGGGGACGTATTCGGCCACGAAGCCCAGCATGGTGGGCCAGAAGAAGGTGATGCCGACGGCGTAGACCAGCGCCGCCAGGAAGATGGTCCCGCCCGAGGCGACGCTCAAGAGCAACAGCCCCCCGCACGAGACCACCGCCGAGGCCAGCAGCACCCCCGGCGTGCTGAGGCGGTGAATGACCGGACCGGCGAACAGCCGCCCGAGTGCCATCACCCCGCTGACCAGCGCCAGCACCAGTAGACCCGACACGCCCGTGTCGGCCAGGATCGTCTCCACGCGTTGATTCGTGCCCAGCTCGGCCGAGGCCGTCAGCAGCATACAGAAGGCGATGATCAGGAAAAGGGGCGTGCCTACCGCCCGCCACATGCCGCCGTAGCTGACGCCCATTTCGACCCGCTCGGTGCGGGGAAAGCGCTGACCGACGAAGAGGAAGCCGTACGCCAGCAGCGGCACGAACAGCGTGGCGACCATCAGGTGCCAGCTCAGCCCGGCGATGTCCATCACGAAGTAGCCCACCAGCGAGCCGATCACGATGCCGCCCGGAAACCAGACGTGGAAGCGGTTCAGCATGGTAGTTTTGTTGTGCGAGTACATGCTCGCCACCAGGGGGTTACAGACGGCCTCGACCAGCCCATTGCCGATGCCGACGGCGAGTGTGGCCACGAAGAGGCTCACCTGATCGTAGGCGAAGAGCGTCCCGACGATGCCCACGGCGTGTGTAAAAAAGGCCACCCAGACCATGCGTTGCATGCCGATCTTGTCGAGCAGCGGACCGCCGAAGATCATCGCCAGCGTGAATCCCCAGAAGGCCGGCGTGAACGCCCAGCCGATCTGTTCGAGGGTCAGCCCGATGCCCTCCGGTCCGAACACCGACTCCAGGCGGGCGCGGATGGCGAAGGTCATCGACGTGACGATCAGGGCCATGCAACTGGCCAGAAACAGCCGGTTGCGGTTGATAGTGGTGGTGGGAGGGGTTGACATGAGCGGGGTGGAAAAGTTATGATGAGGGCAGGGCGGCAGCGTGCTGCGGAGCGAAAATTACGAAGAAGGACAAGTTTACCGCGCGTAATCCGCGAATCGATCCCGTCCGGAAAGTATCAAATCCGCTTTGGCCCTTCTTCTGGAGAGAAGACTCACGCTCCCAGTGCTCTCCGGGAGGTAATCCCGTCGTACCGTGAGCGCTTCAACTTACAAACAGATACCATGAAAACCATCAAGGGACCGGCGATCTTCCTCGCTCAGTTCGTCGGCGGCGAAGCGCCCTTCAACGACTTCCGGTCGATCTGCGAGTGGGCCGCCGGCCACGGCTACGTCGGCGTGCAGGTGCCCACCTGGGACCCGCGCATGATCGACCTGCAACGCGCCGCCGAGAGCCGGGATTATTGCGATGAGCTGCGCGGCACCGCCCGCGAGGCGGGCGTCGAAATCACGGAGCTATCCACGCACTTACAGGGGCAGTTGGTGGCCTGTCACCCGGCGTACGACACCATGTTCGACGGCTTCGCGCCGGCGGCCTACCGAGGCCACCCCGCCGCCCGCACCGAGTGGGCCGTGCAGCAACTCAAGTGGGCCGCGCGGGCCGGCCAACACCTGCAACTCGACGTGATGGCGACGTTTTCGGGCGCGCTGCTCTGGCCCTACGTCTACCCTTGGCCGCAGCGCCCCGCCGGGTTAGTCGACGAGGGCTTCCGCGCGCTGGCCGACCGCTGGCGGCCCATCCTCGACGCCTGCGACGAGGTGGGCGTGGACCTCTGCTACGAGATTCACCCCGGCGAGGACCTGCACGACGGCGTGACCTTCGAGCGCTTTCTGGCGGCCACCGGCAACCACCAGCGCGTGAAGATGCTCTACGACCCGAGCCACTACGTGCTGCAAGGCATGGACTACCTCCAGAACATCGACATCTACCACGATTTCATCCGCATGTTCCACGTCAAGGACGCCGAGTTCAACCCCACGGGGCGGTCGGGTGTCTACGGTGGTTATCAGGACTGGATCGACCGGCCGGGGCGCTTCCGCTCCCTCGGCGACGGTGAGGTCGACTTCGGGGCCATCTTCAGCAAACTGACGCAGTACGGCTACGGCGGCTGGGCGGTGTTGGAGTGGGAGTGCTGCATGAAACACCCCGAACAGGGAGCCGCCGAGGGGGCCGAGATCATTGCCTCGCACATCATCCGCGTGACCGACAAGGCGTTCGACGACTTTGCCGCCGGTGGGGTCGACGCCGCCACAAACCGTAAAATTCTAGGACTATAACCATCAAAACACCATGCACAAGCCTTACTGCCTCGCCCTCGTGGTGATGCTCACCGCCTGCGGCGGACAAAACACTAAATCTGCCACCAACGACGAAGCCACCGTACCGGCCGACACCACCGGCGGCGAGTGGGTGACGCTGTTCGACGGCACCTCGACCGACCAGTGGCGCAATTACCGACAGGACACGCTCTCCGACAAATGGCGGGTGGAGGGCGAGACGCTCACGTTGACCGAGCGGGGCGGCGGCGACATTATCACGCAGGGGGAGTACGAAGACTTCGAACTGGAGTTGGAGTGGAAAATCTCGGAAGCGGGTAACAGCGGCATCTTCTTCCACGTGGTGGAGGCCGACACCCTCGACGCCGTTTACCTAACCGGACCCGAGATGCAGATCCTCGACGACGAGCGCCACCCCGACGCCAAACGCGGCCGAGACGGCAACCGCACCGCCGGGGCGAATTACGACCTCACTCCGCCGAGCCGGGCGTCTAAGCCCGCCGGAGAGTGGAACCGGGTGCGGCTGGTGGTCGACGACGGCCGCGTGGAGCACTACCTCAACGGCGAGCGGGTGGTCGCCTACGAACTCTGGTCGGACGAATGGAACGAGATGGTAGCTGCCAGCAAGTTCGGCAAGATGCCCACCTACGGAAAGGCCCGCCGGGGGCACATCGCCTTGCAAGACCACGGCGACCGGGTCTGGTTCCGCAACGTGCGCATTCGGGAGTTGTAGCGTCGCCCCGGCGGGGGGAGCAAGCAAAGGCTTCGGAAGCACTTCCGAAGCCTTTGGTATTTTTTACGACAAAACTTTAAGAGCGTGTTTGGACTTTGCTTTTGGAGCGAACGCCGCCAAATTCCGTTTTAAACGAGTCGAGAGGAGTGAGCGTAGCCCAAGCTACGTGATCGAAGCGCGAGGAAGTGCAGCATGAAACTTGGCAAGAACAGCCCAAAGGGCAAGTCCATGCACGCTCTAAGCCGCCCGCCCCGCCTGTCCGAAGCCGTAGTAGAAGACCAACGTCATCACGATGGCCCAGAAGACGGCACTGACGAACATAAAGCCCATAATACGCCACTTCGACTCGCCGAACGAAGTGGCCACCAGCGTGCCCACGATCGGGCTGAACAGCACCGGCGTCAGGAAAGCCACCCCCGACAGCCCCCAGCGCTTCCAGATGGTGACGATGCGCCGGTTGCGGGGCGAAAACAACTGCTTTTTCTTGCGAAAACGAGATACGAAGCGGCGTCGCATCCGCTCGCCGAGCGACGAAAAGACGAACACGCTCGTCATCATGCCGAGCACGGTGAGGCTGAACGTCTCGACCAGCGTCAGGCCGGAGGCGACGCCCGCCGTGGGGCCCGCCACAAACTTGAGCATACTGCCCAGGAAGACACCGACGTACTTTATGAGTTGGGGAAACATTGAGTTATTGAACAATATAAATAACAAACACGAGTATTTAAGCACAAAAGTTGTCGGTAACCGGTGCAATAACGCAAAAAACGTGCGCAACGTCGCCGGGGCGGCAGACTATATTTTCGGCCCGTAGGCCAGGTCGCCCGCGTCGCCCAGCCCCGGCACGATGTAATTTTTGTCGTTTAGTCCTTCGTCTATCGCCCCGCACCAGAACCGCGCTTCCGGCAGGTGCTCCTGCGTGTAGTCGAGCCCAGCGGGCGTAGCCACCGCCGCCACCACGTGCACCGACTGCGGCGAGCCGTGTGCCACCAGCGCCTCGTGTGCGCGCACCAGCGACCGCCCCGTGGCCAGCATCGGGTCGATCAGAATCAGCGTGCGTCCGCCCAGTGCGGGGGTGGCGGCGTAGTCCATCCGGACCTCGAACGAGGCGTCGGGGGCCGTCTTTCGGTAGGCCGCCACGAACGCCGTGTCCGCCCGGTCGAAGTAGCGC
>JBARYS010000264.1:0-5692 GCA_049648155.1 Catalinimonas sp.
GCGCTCCACCTGGCCGGCGGCCACCGCGCGGGCCAGCGGGGCAACCAGATCGGGGTAGTCGTCTTTGGCGTCGTAGGCCGCCGCGCCGTAGTCGCGTACGGTGTGCCCCCGGTCGGAGAGCCACTGCTTCATCTCTTCTTTAAGTTCGTAGCCACCGTGGTCGGCGGCAATTCCGAGGGTGCGGGTCATGGGGGTGAAGTTGCGGGTTTTGTCCGGGCGACACAAAGGCGGCGACCGGCGGGCGCAGGTGTGCTTTGTTCAGTTTGTACGGGGGCGGGGCGAAAAGCGTCGTGCCGTCGGGGCTTCCGGCGGACGTAAGCTAGATATTTGATCCGGGCGAAATTCACAAAAACGGTCTACGTCCGTTGTAAGGGAGGAACGCTTCCCGTGAGGCGTTCTGATCAACGTAACATTCTTACGCTACCCGATTTTTTACCCATGCAGATGCAAGCCACCTGGAACGGCGAAGTGATCGCCGACAGCGACAAAACCCTGGTCGTGGAGGGCAACCACTACTTTCCGCCCGAGGCCGTTAAGCAGGAGTTTCTGCGGCCCAGCGACAAACACACCACGTGCCCCTGGAAGGGCGAGGCGTCGTATCACCACCTGAACGTGGGGGGCGAGCAGAACGCCGACGCCGCCTGGTACTACCCCGAGCCGAAGGGTGCCGCCCGGCAGATCAAAGACCACATCGCCTTCTGGAAGGGCGTACAGGTGCGGGAGAAGCCCTAGCGCGACGCACGCCGTCCTCTTTGGGCCTCAGGGCTTGTCTAGGATTCTCTTCCGGCCTGAGATAAAGATTTTCTTTAGTTGGACGCAGTAATTTCTCTCGGGCGGCCCCGCGCTATTCCCTCGAAAAATTACTGCGTCCGGCTAAAAAGTCTCTATTCCTTAATCTCGAACGAAAATCCCAGACAGGCTCTTATGACCAACTCGCCGATTTGCGGGTTGTCTGTAAGCCCTGCTCTGTACTTTGTGGTTTCGTTACGGTAAGATCGGGCGGGCGCGCTTCCTGATCGTACGCCTCGAAAAGGCCTCAGGGGGCCGGGATCCCTACTTTTCCACCATACCCCGCAGGCTCACCGGCCGAAGGTGACTGAACTTTTTACTCTCAGACCGCAGATGCAGCAAGAAATTCTGATGGTGACCACGTTCCCCCCCCGGGAGTGTGGTATTGCTACCTACAGCGAAGATTTGATGACGGCCCTCAACGACCAGTTCGGCCAGGGCTGGCGCACGAACGTGGTGGCCCTGAACGAGCCGGATGCCTCGTACGATTACGACGAGCGCGTGGTCTACCAGTTGAACGCCCACGACCAAGAGGCCTGCGCCGCCCTGGCCCGTTGGGTGAACAAGCGCTCCACGACGGCCCTGGTGCACATTCAGTTCGAGTTCGGGCTGTTCGGCGGTACCTACGGTAGCTACCTGATGGCCCTGCTGGTGAACCTGGAGAAGCCCTTCGTGATCACTTACCACACCGTGCTGCCCGACCCCGACCGGGAGCGCCGGGAGCTGGTGCAGAGCATCGCCCGGCTAGCGGCGCAAAACACGGTGATGACGAACGACTCGGTGCGCATCATGCGGGACGACTACGGTGTGGACCCCGCCCGGCTGGCAATGATTCCCCACGGCACCCACGGCACGGTGTGGCGCAACAAGGACGTGCTCGCCAACCGCTACCGCACCGAGGGGCGCAAAGTGCTGAGCACGTTCGGCCTGTTGAGCAGCAACAAGAGCATCGAGACGGGCATCGCCGCCATGGCCGAGATCGTCAAGTACCACCCCGACGCCCTCTACCTGGTTTTGGGGCGTACGCACCCCGGCGTGGTGGCGCACGAGGGCGAGCGCTACCGCGAGCAGCTCGAAGCGCAGGTGGCCGAACTGGGGCTGAAGCAGCACGTGCGGTTCGTGAACAAGTACCTGGACCTGGCCGAACTGCTGGAGTATTTGCAACTGACCGACCTCTACCTCTTTACCTCGCGTGACCCGCATCAGGCGGTGAGCGGCACGTTTACGTACGCCATGAGCTGCGGCTGCCCCATCGTGGCCACGCCCATCCCCCACGCCCACGAGCTGCTCAAGGAGGACACCGGCGTGCTGCTGAGCACCTTTCAGGACCCGGAAGAGCTGGCGGCGGCGGCCGTAGAGCTGCTCGACGACGCCCCCCGCCGCGAGTGGATGGGCAACAACGCCTACCATCGCATGTGCGCCTCGACGTGGGAGAACGTGGCCGTGACCCACGCCCGCCTCTACGCCGACGAAGCGCCGGGCCTGCCGCTCACCTACGACCCGCCGAAACTGATCCTGGACCACATGCACCGGCTCACCACCCCGACGGGCATGTTGCAGTTTGCACGCTTTAACGTGCCGGATCCCGCCCACGGCTACACGCTCGACGACAACGCCCGCGCGCTGATCGTGACGTGCCTCTACCGCGAGGTGACGGGCCGCGACGACGCCCGTGAGCTGAAGCGGCAGTACATAAACTTCGTCGTGCAGTGCCGGCAGCCCGACGGTCGCTTCCTGAACTACGTGGACGTGGACCGGCAGTTCACGCCGCAGAACGACGAGGTCAACCTGGAGGACGCCAACGCGCGCGCCACGTGGGCACTGGGCTACTACCTGCAACACGCCGCCAAACACGCGGTGCCCCCCGTTGAGCACGACCGCGCGCAGCGGGCGTGGGCGGCGGCTTTCCCGCACCTGGCGGGCGTGGAGTCGCCCCGGGCGCTGGGCTTCGCCGTCAAGGGGCTGTGGCACCACGGGCAGGCCGACCCTACGGCCGACCACCGCGCCCTGGTGGAGCGACTCGCCGACCGATTGCTGGGGGCCTACCGCGCGCACACCGAGCCGGGGTGGGAGTGGTTCGAGCCTTACCTGACCTACGCCAACAGCATTCTGCCCGAGGCGCTGCTCTACGCCGCCCGCATCACCGGCCACGACGACTACCGCACGGCGGCCATGTCTTCGATGCGCTTTCTGGTCAAGCACCTTTTCGTCAGCAAGCAGCAGCTCCAGGTGGTCTCGAACCAAGGGTGGTGGCAAAAGGGCCAGCCGCGCAAGGAGTTCGGCGAGCAGTCGATCGACGTGGCCTACACTATTCATACCCTGCTGGAATTTGCCGCCGAGCCCGACGCCCCCGCCGAGTGGGCCGAACTGGCGCGCGTGGCCTTCGGCTGGTACATGGGCAACAACCGGCTGGCGCAGTGCCTCTACAACCCCGCCACCGGTGGCTGCTTCGACGGGCTGGAGGCGCACGGCGTGAACCTTAAACAGGGGGAGGAGTCGACGGTGTGTTACCTGATGGCGCGCCTGCTGATCGAGCGCAACGGTGGGATGATCGCGGACGCCCCGGCGACGGCCGAGCCCGGCAACCTGGTGCCGGTGGCCACGAAGGAGCGCGGCGGTCCGGCGTCGGGGCACGCTGAGTGATGACCTTGGCGGCAGCTTCGCCCGGTGCTTGGCAAGTTGGTCTTTGTGAACGTGCTGTATCTGCTCTTCGTCGGATGGATCGCCGCGATGACCACCCCCGTCGTTGCCGACGCGCCGGTGCCGAACGTCGTGTTACTGGTACGCTTGCCGGCGCAGACGCAGGTGATCGACGCCCTGGAAGCGCGCCGTCAGACGGCCCGCGCGGCGGCCGTGCGCAACGAACGCGACGAGAAGAACGCCACCTGGATGAACGCCTTCCGTACGCAGTTCGACTTCTGCCCGGTCTACTTTTTCTACGCCGATGATTCGCCGCGCGTGCGCGACCAAGCTTGGGGGGAAGTTGCTTTTTTAGACGGTACGCCCGGTCTGGACACTCTAGAGGCGGCACGTATACTCACCGCCGAGGTACGCGCGCGCCGTGCTGCGCACAACGCCGGCAACGCCCACACACCGTCTAGTTCGGATGCTACCTTCGAAGCGCTCCGGCTGATGGACCACCAGTTCCAGCCGATGCCCCACCCCGCACCCCGGCGCGTGCGGATCTTTAAAAACTTCTTGCCCTTCCGGCGCAAACCCGAAGAAATAGTGTCTATGCTGAACACCCTCGTGGCGCAGTGGTGGAGGCAACAGTGAGCCCCTGCCCTGACTTCACGGGCCGCGCGGAGGCGTACTGATCGTACGCACCCCCGCCGAGTGGGCAGGTTGCTTAAGTTTACTCCATGACTCTCAAGCAACGCGTCTTCAGCCTGCTCAGCAACGCCGACGGGCGTGACCGCTCGCAGCGCCGGATTGAGTCGGCTATCGGCGTCCTGATCTTGCTCAACATCGTGGCCATCATCCTCGAATCGTTCGAGGGCGTCGGCACGCGCTACGCCGCTTGGTTCTTCTCTTTCGAAGCCATGTCGGTAACGGTCTTTTCGGTCGAGTACCTGGCTCGCCTTTGGGTGGCCGACCTGGAGCACGCCGAGCTGACCCCGTGGCGGGCGCGCCTCCGCTTCGTGACGTCGACGCTCGGGCTGATCGACCTGCTGGCCATCCTGCCGTTCTTTCTGCCGCTCTTTTTCACGCTCGACCTGCGCGTGCTGCGGGCGCTGCGGCTGTTCCGCCTGCTGCGCATCCTAAAATTGAACCGCTATTCGAACGCCCTGCGCCTGGTGGGGCAGGTGTTTCACGAGCGACGCGCCGACCTGCTGCTCACCGTGTTCGTCACCTTCGTGCTGATGCTGTTCTCCTCGACGCTGATGTACTTCATCGAGCACGACGAGCAGCCCGAGGCATTTCCGAACATCCTGGGGTCATTTTGGTGGGCGGTGGCCACGCTGACCACCGTGGGCTACGGTGACGTCTACCCCATCACGCCGCTGGGCAAAATGGTGGGGGGGGTGATCGCACTGCTGGGCATCGGGCTGGTGGCACTACCCACGGGCATCCTCAGTTCGGCGTTCGTTGAGCGCATCGCCGAGGCCCCTCCCGAAGGCGTCCTGATGAGCGACGAGCACCAGGCCGAAAGGCTGGACCAAAACCGGGGGGAGCGCCCGCCTACTCGCCCGGCCTACCGCTACTGCCCACACTGCGGTGAGAAGCTGGAAGGGTAAGGGCGGGCTGGACGCGGGCGGCGGCTCGACGGAGCTTGTGCGTAGCTCTATTCTTACGACCCTGACCGCCCCGCTGGTCCGGCCCGTGCTTTGGTCTGACGGGGCAGGATGCGCCGGGCGGTTAGGCGAGATATCGGTATGGTTGCCGACGATTATGCCCGGCACACGCCCACCCGCGCGCTCGTTCGCTCCTTTAGCCACGAACCCCAATGCCGCAACGTATAGATACAGGACTTACGGTCCGGCGGTTGACTTTAGGCCATTATCACTAAAAAGCGGTACGTAAAGTATCTGCTGAACACTTCCTTCAATGGACTTACTACAGGTTGATAGCCGGCATCAGGATGGTCCGTCGAGGGTGAGTATCTTGAAAATACGTCTGACTCTTTACAAAAGCCGACACCCGGCTATCTTCCAACACACGCCTGCACTGTGACCCGCCGAGAAGCCCTGCAACAGTCCGCCTGGATCGTGGGGGGCATCGCTTTCCTACCCGCCGCCTGCCGCCAGCGCCCCGAGCGCGTCGCGGCGGCCGTCGACCTGATGAACCTCACGCCCGCCCAGCGCACCCGGCTGGCACAAGTGGTCGAGACGATCATCCCCTCGGGCGAGACCCCCGGCGGGGCCGACCTCGCGCTGCACGACTTCGTGCTGGTGATGGTCAA
>JBARYS010000265.1:0-4499 GCA_049648155.1 Catalinimonas sp.
CGAAGAAAAGTCACGCAATTCCGATAGTCCTTTGCCGGCCAGTACGGTAGTGATGGCCGCCGTCAGCGTGGTTTTGCCGTGGTCAACGTGGCCAATCGTACCAATGTTGACGTGGGGCTTGGAACGATCAAAGGTCTGCTTTGCCATGGGTGATAATGCTCAGTTTAGAGATTGAGTAAGTAACGCGTTGTCTGCCACCGCCCCTTGCGAAGAACGGCGGCCGTAATCGATCAAAAAGCGGTGGCACTAAATCCCAGTGCACCGAGTGAAGCTATAACCAGAGCCAACGGTGGGATTTGAACCCACGACCCCTTCCTTACCATGGAAGTGCTCTACCACTGAGCTACGTCGGCTTTCCCGTCTGCCCACTTAGCCTCGCGGCGACCCTCCCGCCCTGGGCGGGATGCTCTACCACTGAGCTACGTCGGCTGATACGTTCGATATCGACCGCGTTTCGGTCGGTTCGTGCTGAGCGGGAGACGAGCCTCGAACTCGCGACCTACAGCTTGGAAGGCTGTCGCTCTACCAACTGAGCTACTCCCGCTAGTGTGCTTTCGCACCGGCGACCGCATTTCGGTCGCCTTGGGTGGGGAGAGCAGGATTCGAACCTGCGAAGGTTTCCCAACGGATTTACAGTCCGTCCCATTTGGCCACTCTGGTATCTCCCCGCTGGTCGTAGAGCACAAAAATCGGCGGAAAAAGCCGATTTTAGGTACCCTATTCTGAACGGATTGCAAAAGTAGTATTTGTTTCCGGAAACGCCAACGAGGCAAGAAAATTAATCCATATACTCGTAGATGCGGCGGAGCTGGGCACTGGTCTCGTTCTCCTTGATCTCGGCGCGCATGGCGGGCACACCGGGCACATCGGTGAGGAGCCCCAGCGAGCGGTAAGCGGCAAAGCGTACGCTCACAGAGAGGTCTTCGCGTGCCAGTTCGCCCAGCAGTTCGACCCCTTCGCCCCGATCGGCGGACACCGACTCGTTGAGCAAGTAGCGCCCCAGGTACTGCGACAGCAGGTAGCGCACGTCTTTGGTGCCGTTCCGGAGCCCCCGCTCGAACCACTCGTAGTGCGCCGGGTCGTCTTGTGTCGAGTAGTAATCGCCCAGCAAGTTGACGACATACTGATTTTGTTCGTCGCGGAAGGGCTTCAGCACTTCGCCGGCATCTGCGGGCGCGCTAAGCAGATACCCCCCCAAGGCAGCCGCTACCACGGCATAAGAAGAGTCCGTGAAGGCGGCCTGCAGCACCGGCAGTTCGTCGGCCGAGGCATTCTGTCCGATGGCTTCCAGGGCGGTGGCCCGCACGGAGGTGTTGGTATCCGCCCGCGCCATGGCGACGATGCGTGCGCGTTCGCCCAACATCCCCTCCTGGTCGGCGAAGAAGCCGATGGCTTGCTCCCGGATCTGCCCGAAGGGATCGTCGAGGGCGCGGCGCATCATCTCGACGATCTCCGGCTGACCCGTTCCCTCCGCCAGCTCGGATAACGACTCGAAGCGCGGCAGCACCAACGCCGAGTGTTCGTATTGGTAGAGCAGCTCTTCAGTACTCTTTTCGTGCTCGACCACGCCGAGGAGTTGCTGCTCGGCGTCGAACAGCACCCAGTTGGGGCGGGCGGACACCAGGAAAGTGAAGGTCTCGGTGGCCTCGTCGATCACCACCGGGTAACGGCGGGCCTCTCCCCCACTCCACACCTCCACGTCGAGCGGCAGACGGTAGATGGGCGTCTCGGTGGTGTCCTGCTGTTGCTCGACGCGCACGGTGAGCGTCTCCCCGGCGTAGCTGTGCTCAACGCGCAACTGCGGGTGGCCCGGCCGCAGGAACCACTGCGTGAAGAACCAGTTCAGGTCCTCGCCGGTAACCTCCTCGAAGGCCAGACGCAGGTCGTGAATCTCGACGTCCGAGTAAGCGTGCCGGGTGAGGTAGCGGTTCAGGGCGGTGAAGAACGCGTCGTCGCCCACGTACTTGCGCAGCATGTGCAGCACGCGCCCCCCTTTATTATAGGAGTGCGCGTCGAACATATCCTCGTGGTTCTCATAGTGGAAGCGGAAGATCGGCACCTGCTTGCGCTGCGCCTCCGACAGGTAGCCCTGCAGCTCGTTTGATCCTTGGTAATCAGCCTGCGCGCGCCCCCGCTTCCACTCCGCCCAGAGGTACTCGCCGTAGTTGGCGAAGCTCTCGTTCAGCGGCAGGTTCGACCATGACTCGCAGGTGACCAAGTCGCCGAACCACTGGTGGATCAGCTCGTGGGCGATGATGTAGTCCCAGTCCGTATCGAACGTCTCGCGCGTGGTCAGGTGCAGGTCCTCCATGAAGAGCGACGCCGAGGTGTTCTCCATGGCACCCGACACGTAGTCGTGCACCACCACCTGCGCGTATTTGTCCCAGGGGTATTCGACACCTAGTCGATCGCTGAAGAAGGTCATCATCTCGGCGGTGTTGCCGAACACGGCGCGGGCGTGGGGAGCGTAGGCCGAGTCGACGTAGTAGCTCACTTCCTTACCGCGCCACTCGTCGCGCACCACGGCGAAGTCCGATACCGCCATCATAAAGAGGTAGGGCGCGTGAGGCTGCTTCATCGACCAGTAGTCGGTGCGGGTACCGTCGGCGTTCTCCTGGGCGTAGACCAGCAGCCCATTCGAGACGGTCGTGAAGTGGTCTTCGACGGTGATATAAATCTCTTGAGTCGTGCGCTCGTTCGGGTGGTCGATGGTCGGAAACCAACAACGGCTGCCGTGTGTCTCGCCCTGCGTCCAGAGTTGGCGCGGCTTGTTGGGATCGGTGCCGTCGGGGTTGATAAAGTAGAGGCCCTTGTCGGACGTGATGGCGGCGCTTCCGCCGGCGGGCAGTTCGTCGGGCTTAGCGGTGTAGTCGATACGCACCCGGAGCGTGTCGTTGCGCCGGTAGGTGCGGTCCAATTGGATGGTGATCAGTTCACCGTCGTAGGCGTGGGTGAGGGGGCGCTCGGCGTCACCGTCCAGCAGCGCCACCTCATGCAAGTCGAAGCCCCGGGCGTCGAGCACCAGCTCCTGCTGTTCGTAGAAGTAAGGGCGCAGGGTGAGGTCGGCCGAGCCAAGCAGGTGGCGTTGTGCCCAGTCGAAGCTCACCTCCAGGCGGGTGTGCAGCAGGTCGAACGTACGGGTAACTTCGGCGCGGTACGGAAACTTGGGCGAGGGCGGCGGGGCGGGCGTCTCGGGAACCATTACGGCTAAGGTCTCTGCCGCCGTGGTGTCGGCCACCTGCGGGGCGGGCGTGTTGTCGACGGAGCGCTGCGCGGCGCAGGCACTCAGCAGCGCCGCGCAGACTGGAATCCATTTACGCATAACTTTGGCATCCTGGGGCGCAGCCTTCGTTGCGAATGTGGTGGTCGGCGCGCGGAAAAGTAAACGCTAAAGTACGGCAGATTCATGTACCAAATTTCCGTAGATAAAAGAGTGCCCCACACGTGGCGGCGCGAGGGAGGGGCCGACACGCTCGACGGGACGCCGGTAGTTGCCGACACGCACCAAGAAGGCGGGCGGCACTTCCATGTGCTTTTAGGGGCGCGCTCGTACCGCGCGGAGCTGCTCCACTTCGACCCCACCACCAAGACGGCGTGCTGGCGTATCAACGGCCGCACCTACGAGGCCAAGGCGCAGGACACGCTCGACCAACTGCTGGACAAGATGGGGCTGAAGGCGGCGGCCGGCGCGCAGCTCAGCGACGTCAAGGCCCCTATGCCGGGCATGATCCTGCGCGTGGCGGTGCAGGCCGGCCAGACGGTCGAAAAGGGCGACGCCCTGCTGGTGCTCGAAGCTATGAAGATGGAAAACCTGATCAAAGCGCCGGGGGCGGGCACGGTGAGCGAGGTGCTGATTGAACAGGGGGCCACGGTGAACAAAAGCCAGGTGCTGATCCGCTTTGCCTGATCGCCGCACATCCGGCAAAGAGTTCCGTAAGACTTGTTCGGTAGGTTAAGTAGAACGACCTGCCGGCCGCTTCCGCTCGTTCCCACCCTGCCGAACAAGTCTATATTTGCGTGACTTTCCCTACGCAGTTACCAACCTCCTGACACTAAACGCATGAAGTACAAACGCATCCTGCTGAAGCTGAGTGGCGAGTCGCTGCTGGGCACCAAGCAACACGGCATCGACCCCGAAGCCCTCCAGCAGTACGCCGTCGAGATCAAGCGCGTGGCCGACGCGGGCGTAGAGGTGGCCATCGTCATCGGGGGCGGCAACATCTTCCGGGGTGTCAACACCGAGGGCACGGGCATCGACCGCGTGCAGGGCGACTACATGGGGATGCTGGCCACGCTGATCAACGCCATGGCGCTACAGAGCTCGCTCGAAAACGTGGGCCTTATCACCCGCCTCATGTCGGGCATCAAGGTCGAGCAGGTCTGCGAGCCGTTCATCCGCCGCCGGGCGGTGCGCCACCTCGAAAAGGGGCGCGTGGTGATTTTCGGCGCGGGCATCGGCAATCCTTACTTCACTACCGACTCGACGGCCAGCCTGCGTG
>JBARYS010000266.1:0-8382 GCA_049648155.1 Catalinimonas sp.
CCTGACGGGCGTGCTGGGCGCGGTGCTGCTGACGCTGCTGAGCTACGTGGGCACGCGCAACCAGTTGTTCGGCGCGACGAGCCTGTTGCGCTCTGCCCGCTTGTAGCCGTTTGGCAGCCGAACAAGCCCGATATCCTACGGCATCATTTTCCGGCCGTGGCCGCGTTGAACTTGTGGACCGGCAACGTGACTTTTACGGGAGATGCACGACGAGAAGCCCCTCAAGCAGAAAAAGCGCCGCCGGTTGGGCTGGTGGGTGGCGGGTGCGTTCGTGCTGCTGCTGCTGGCCGCGCAGGGCCTGCTGGTCTACTACGCCACGCCCCTGCTGCGCGACTACCTGCGGCAGACCGTGGCCGAGCAGACCGACGGCCGCTACGAGCTGGACTTTAAGACCATCCGCTTGTCGCTGCGCAACCGGGGGCTGACGCTCACCGACGTGCGCCTGCGGCCGGACACGAGCCTGCCCGCCGACGGGCCGCGCTACGTGCTGACGATGCCCGAGCTGGAGCTCTACAAGCTGCACCCGATGAAGCTCTACCGCGACCGGGTGGTGCACATCGACCGCCTGCGCCTCACCGAGCCGCGCGTGCGGGTGGCGGGCGTGATGCCCACCGACACGACCGCCACCGTGGACGACGCTGCCCAGCAGAACGAGCTGATCCGGACGCTCTACACGATGGTGCCCAACACGGTGCGCCGGGTGGCGGTAGATAATCTTGAGATCGTGAACGGCGACTTAGACGTCTTCCGCCGGCAACTGGGCACGGAGCAACTCACCGTGGCTGATAAGCTCACCATGCGTCTGCAGGGGTTTCGCCTCGACTCGGCGGCGCTCTACCGCCCCGACCGTCTCCTCTTTTCCGACGACGTTCAGTTCAACTTCGAGCACTTCCGCCTGGTGCTGGGCGAAGCCGGTGCGCCGGGCGGCCTGCCGCGCCACGTGGTGTTGGCCAAGCGCGTGGAGATCAGCAAGGAGGCCGGAACGGTGCGGGTGGAGGAGTTTCGGCTGACTCCCGACAGCAGCGCTGCGCCCGATGCCCTCCCGCGCGTCGACGTACGGGTGCCCGCTTTCGAGATGCGCGTCAAGGACCTCGACCGTGCCTACTTCGAGCGCGAGGCGGAGGTGGCGCACGTACACTGGCGCGATCCCGAAGTGCGCTACCAGGCGTCGCCTACCGCCGGAGCCGTCGAGATGGACGAGGCGGCGTTCGAACTCTACCCCCTCATCAGCGACTACCTTCGGTTCTTCTCCATCGATACGCTCTCGATCAGTGGGGCGCGGTTCGACCTGCTGCGCGGCGACACGCTGCCGAAGCTGACGGTGGGGCGACTGGGGCTGACGCTGCGCGACTTCCGCATCGACTCGCTCGCAGGCCGTGATCCCGACCGCCTCTACTATGCCGACGACGCGGCCTTGGTCCTGGGCGACGTGACCTGGCGCCCCGCCGGCGAGACCCACCTCGTGGAGGTCGACTCGGTCGTCGCCTCGACGTTCAGCTCGGTCCTCCGCGCCGAGGGCGTGCGCGTCTTGCCCCGCCGCACGCGCCGCCGCACCGACGAGACCGTCGGCGAGATGCGTATCGACGTGCCCGCCCTCCGGATCAGCGACCTCGACCTGACGCGCCTCTACCACACCGGCGACCTGCGCATGGGGCGGCTGCGCGTCGACAGCGCCGATGTGCGCCTGAGCCGATGGGGGCCGCCGCTGCCCGACGATACCACCGCGCCTAATGCCGACGCTTACGCGCTGCTCTCGGACGACTTCAGCAGCGTAAGCATCGACACGCTCTCGCTCGGCGGCGGGCAACTGCATTTGACGCGCCACTGGGGCCGGAAACGCGACGAGCTGACCGTGGGATCGCTCTCGCTCGACCTGTTCAAGTTTCGCCTCGACTCGGCCACGCTCTACCGGCGCGACCGCATCTTTTACGCCGACCACCTCGACTTTCACCTGCGCGACTACGCCCTGCGGCTGTCGGACGAGCTACACCAGTTCCGCGCTGACCGGGTCGACATCTCCACGCGTCGTTCGTCCGTCCTGGCCGAGGGTCTCTACCTCACGCCGAACCCCGACCTCACGGCCGAGCAAGCACGGCGGCAGCGCAGCATCTACCACCTGCGCGTCCCGAAGGTACAACTGCACGAGGTGGACATTCGCCGCGCTTACTTCCAGCAAGTGGCCTACGTGGGGGAGATCGACATCACCGCGCCCGACGTCACCCTGACGCGTCTGCAACGGCCGCCGTCGCGCCCACAACGACGCCGGGCGCGCCGTCCCGATCAGAACGAACTCTACGCGCTGGTCTCCGACTACCTCCGCGCCGTGCGGGTAAACCGCGTGTGGTTGCGCGACGGGGCCTTTGCCCTGCATCAGCGCCGGGGCGGGCGCGACGAGCTGCTCTTCAAGAACCGCGTCTCGGTACAGATGAGTCACTTCTCGCTCGACTCGACTTCTTACCGTGACGACCGCCTGCTCTTTGCCGACGACATCGACGTGCTGCTGCGCGAATGGGCACTCTACCTGCCCGACAGCACCCACCAACTGACGGCGGGCACGGTGGCCCTCTCCACGGCACGCTCCGAGATCGTCGCAACCGACGTGGCACTGCGACCCGTGCGCGCCGACAACGACCTGCCCGGACTCTATACCGCCACCGTGCCCAAGGTCCGCCTGACGGGCGTCGACTTGGAAGCTCTCTACCGGCGGAAAGAGTTGGACTGCTACCGGCTGCTGCTCGACCGGCCGCACGTGGCGGTGCGCCTGCAACCACAGCCCAGCGCGACGGCGAAAGCCCCTCCCCCCCGGATGCCTAACGCGTTGCGCGAGGTGGCGATCCAGGAGGTCCGGGTGAAGCGCGGCGGCTGGTCCGTGTTGCGCCGGGCCGACTCGCTCGGGCGGGGAACGGTCGACTTGAACGTGCGCCGCCTGCGGATCGACGACGCGGTATTGCGGCGCGGCTGGACCGACGGCGCTCTTTACGAGAGCCTCTCGCTGCACCTCGAAAACACCGCCTGGCGGCTCGACCAAGAGCGACATGAACTGCGCCTGGGCGACGCCCGCTTCGCTACCGACACGAAACAGCTACGCCTCCGCAGCCTGTGGGTTGTGCCGACCGCCGAGGCCAAACGCGCCCCCGACGCGGCGGTGCTGATCACGGCCGAGGTGCCCCGTGCCACCTTGGAGGGCGTACGCCCAGAACAACTTTTCGACGACGGGCTGCTGCACCTCTGGTCCGTGCGCCTCGACCGCCCCACGCTGCGCCTCGACGACCACCGGCCCGACGCCCCCGCCGACGCCGCGCCGTTCGACCTGCGTAAGCTGCTCGACGAGAAGCTGCGACGTGTGCGGGTAGACCGCCTCTCGCTGGCGGACGCCACCGTCGAACGCCACCGCCACGCCCGCACGGGCGAGCCGCTACTTCTGAAAGACCTCACGGCCGAGGTGGTGGGCTTTGCGCTGGATTCGGCGAGCGTACCCACCGAAGAGCGCCCGCTCCTGGCCGACGACGTGCGCGGCACGCTGCGGGGATATACCACCAAGCAGCCCCTGCAGACGATCAGCACGGGGGAGATCGGCTTCTCTACCGCCGAGCACCGCGTCTGGATCGACGAGTTCGGTCTGACGCCCGTTCACCGCAAACAGCACTTCGCCCGGGCACTAGGCTATCAAAAAGACTACCTACAAGTTAGCTTCAAGAGGGCCATGTTCACCGGCTTCCGCTTCGATCGCCTGCTGAACGACGGGGCCGTGGAGGCGGGCGATGTGACCGTAGACGGCCTCTACATCCTCGACTACCGCGATCGGCAGCTCCCCCACAAGCGCTCCCCTAAGCCCATGCCCGTCGACCAGTTGAACCGCATTCCGATCAAGTTCACCCTCGACCGCGTGCGGCTCAACAAAGCCACGGTCACCTACGAGGAGCTGCCCCCCGAGGGCCAGGTGTCGGGCTACATCGACTTCGGCAATCTGGACGTGACGGCGCGGAACGTGACCAACGACCCCACGCGCATCGCTAAAAAAGCAGAGATGGAGGTAAACGCCGAGGGGCTCGTCATGAACCAAGGGCGCATGAAGGCCCACCTAGTCTGTTATCTGGACGACCCAGCGCACCGCTTCCGCCTGCGCGGCAGCATGGCGACGTTCGATCTCAGTGAGGTGAATCCCATTCTGGAGCCGGCGGCCTACATGCGAGTAGACGAGGGCACGGTCGACGAGGTGGACTTCAGCCTGATGGGCAACGAGGCCTTCGCCCGGGGGCGCATGGTGTTCCGCTACCGCGACCTGAAGATTTCGCTGGCCAACAAAAAGACCGGCGACACGAAGAAGCTGGGCACGGAGATCGCCTCCTTCTTCGCCAATACGTTCGTGCTGCGGGCCAACAATCCGCGCGTGCCCTTCTCGCCCGCCCGCGAGGGGGAGATCTACTACGAGCGCGACCCTTACAAGTCGTACTTCAGCTACTACTGGCGGGCGGTGCTGAGCGGCCTCAAAACCAGCGTCGGCATGAACCCGGTCAGGGATAAAGACCGTAAGTTTCAGGCCGACGTCCGCCCCTGACGGGGTAGGCCTAACTTATACTGCTTCCCAGTTATCGTGTTTTTTCGCTGCTTTCTCCTCTTCGTCAGCCTCGGCGCGGCCGCCCAGCCCGCCGACTCCACCGCCGCCCGGGTGATCGTCTCGACCGACATCGGCGGCAGCGACCCCGACGACTTTCAGTCGATGGTGCACCTGCTGCTCTACGCCGATACGCTCGACATTGAGGGGCTGATCTCATCGCCACCAGGCACCGGGCGTAAGTCGCACCTGCTGGAGGCCCTCGACGCCTACGCGCAGGACTACCCCGCCCTGCGTCGCCACGGCTCCTACCCTACGCCCGACGCGCTGCGCACGATCTGCTTTCAGGGCGACACTGCCGCGCAAGAGGGACCCGTACCGTTGGGTCTGAGCGAGGGCGCGCAGCACCTGATTTTTCGTGCGCGCCACCCCGACCCGCGTCCGCTCTACGTGCTGGTCTGGGGGTCGATCACCGACGTGGCGCAGGCCGTTCACCACGACCCGCTCGTTAAAGACAACCTGCGCGTCTACAGCATCGGCTCGTGGAACACGCAGCAGGACAGCCTGGCGCGGCAGTACCTCTACGACGAGCACCCCGACCTCTGGTGGATTGAGAACGACGACACCTTTCGCGGCATCTACGAGGGCGGTGAGCAGGCGGGCGACCGGGGCAACCGCACGTTCGTGGCGGCACATGTGGCTGGGCACGGCGCGCTGGGCAACCTCTTCGTCACGCAGAAAGACGACCTCAAAATGGGCGATACGCCCTCGGTATTTTACCTGCTCCGGGGCGACCCCAACGACCCGACCGGCGAAAGCTGGGGCGGGCAGTTTTGCGCCGCCCCCGACCGCCCGCACTATTGGACCGACTGCCCCGCCCCGGAGCTACGTGAGGGCAACCACCCCGGCGCGCGCACCGTCAACCGCTGGCGCACGGCTTACCTCGACGACTGGCGGCGGCGCATGGACCGGGTGTTGGTGCGGTAGACCTGCCGATGGGGCGCTCACGCTCTCTCCAGCGGCAGTTCGATGTAGAAGCGCGTACCCCGGTCGTCTTCGGTCTCGAACCAGATACGCCCCCCGGCGTGCTCGACGCCCCGCTTGGCTACGGCCAGCCCAAGGCCCGAGCCGGCGTATTTGGTGCTGAAGTTGGGCACGAACACCTTGTCCTGGATCGCCTCGGGGATACCGGTGCCGTTGTCGCTCACCTGGATCGTGACGCGGTCGCGGCGGCTTGTCACCCGGACAGAGACCCCGGGTGTGCGCTCAGCGGGCACCGATTGGATGGCGTTCAGCAGCAGGTTCGTCAGCGTACGGCTCATCAGTTGCGCGTCGCCCACCACCCACCGCTCGCCGGCGGGCAGCTCCAGGCGTAGCTCCGTGGCGGCGTCGCTCTCGTACAGTTGCACCGTGCGGCGCACCAGCCCCACCAGCTCGAACCTCTCGGTCTTCGGCACGGGCATCTTGGCGAACGCCGAGAACGACGTGGCAATGTCGTTGAGCGTGTCCACCTGTGTCAGCAGCGTGTTCACCGCCCGCTCCGAGAGGGCGCGCGCGTTGCCGTTGCCGTTTTTCAGCGCCCGCTCCAGGTGTTGCAGGGTGAGCTTCATGGGCGTGAGCGGGTTCTTGATTTCGTGCGCCACCTGCCGGGCCATCTCGCGCCAGGCCGACTCTTTTTCGCTGCGCGAGAGCGCCGCCCGGCTCGCCTCCAGCTTCTGGATCATCCGGTTGTACTCGGTCACCAGCAGGCCGATCTCGTCGTTCGTGTCCCACTCCAGCGGCTCGTTGCGGTCGAGGGTGGTGCGCTTCAGCTTCTGGGTGATGAGCTTGAGCGGCTCGGTGAGCAGCCGCGAGGCGAAGTACGACAGCAGCAGGAAGAGTAAAAAGATGGCCGTGAATACGTTCATGATCATCGTGACCACGTCGACGATCTGACGGTCGAGCTCGGCCTTCGATTCGAAAAACGGGATGCTCAGGATGCCCACCAGCCGGCCCGTCTCGAACGAGCGCAGCGCCTTGTAGACCGCGCTGTAGTGAAACGAGCCGACGTCTTCGGCCAGCACGACGTGGTCTTCGTTCTGCTCGACGATGGCCGCCACAGCCTCGGGAGGCGCAAAACGGGCGATCAATCCCTTATCGTAAATCATCGATTGCGTCGCTACCACCAGCCGCCCGTCGGTGCCGAACAGGTTCAGGTCGGTCTCGGTATTGCGCGACACGTCGAGCAGCGGGGCCAGCAGTGACTCCTCGCCGATGGTGCCGACCAGGAAGCGCTCCATGTCGGCCGTAACGTTGGTCGACACCACATCGGCCTGCCGCACGTACGACGCCTGCAGATCGCGGCGGTACCCCTGGCTGATGATGCTCAGGATGATGACGCTGACCGTCAGCAGCGGCAGGAAGAAGGCGATGTTGAGGTAAATCTGGATCTTGTTGGCGAAGGTCAGGCGCATCGCCACCGGCTCCTGCGCCACGTAGCGCCGCAGCAGGGCGTAAAGCACCAGCACCACCAGCGTGCAGAAAGCCAGCACCAGAAAGAGGAAGGAGAAGTTCGAGAAGACGTTGCCCAGCGGATAGACCGGCGAAGAGATGACCACTACCTTTCCCTCGGCCCCACGCGCGGCCAGGTGATGCACGCCGCCGGCCTCCACACCCGCCGCGAAGAGCTCGGGCCGGGCCAGGTGCCGGGTGCCGAACGCCTTCCGGTAGTTGAAATCGCCCGCGCTGTACTCCAGCCCGCCCCGGTTGAAGACGGCGTAGCTGTAGTCGCGCGGCAGCGGCGAACGGGCGAAGCGCTGGTCCATCAGCAGCTCGGGGTAAACCGTGTTGGGGATAATGCGCTTCGAGCGCAGCTCGATCACCACGTGACCGACCAAGAGGTTGCGCGCCCGCAGCTCGATAAACGAGAGGTAACGCTTGGCCTGCCCGCGTTCGAAGTTGCTGTTCAGGAAGATGTCGCCGTACTCGGTGCGGTTGGCGGGCTTGTCGTAGATGCGCCGCATCCGCTCGTAGGAGATGTCCTCGCCGATGTCGGACAGGATGTCGCCGCGCCCGTTGAAGACGGCCACCTGCACGTCGTACTTATCAAAATATGTGTTCAGGTAGTGGCGGCGTACCTTCTCCTCGATCAACTCTTCGGAGGCGAACACGTTGAGCAGCCCCTCGCGGATGAAGTTGTCGGCCGCGATGCGTGTGGAGGCTTCGTGCAGCAGATACTCGGCCCAGACGTCGTTGTCGACCATCAGTTGCGTGGCGAGTTGCTGCTTCCTGAGGCGCTGCTCGCGCTGCGTGTATTCGTAGAGCACGGAGGCTCCCACTCCGGCGCAAACCACCGCGCAGGTGAAGAAGTAGACGTACGACTGGTAGCTGAAGCGCCGCACGTAACGCGGTAGCCGCCACCCGTAGACCAGCGCGTAGTAGCCTGCTCCCAGCAACACCACGACCGGCGGCAGGCCACCCGGCACGAAAGCCACGCAGAGGAAGCCGAACGTGACCGCCGCGTAGACCGCCGCCGCCCGCCGCCGCCCGCCCACCCAGCGTGGGAACCACCCCGCCAGCAGGTGAGTGCCACCGAAGTAGAGCAACGACAGCCCCACCACGATGCTCAACTGCACCCCCTGTAGGGCGTCGAACTGGAGGCCCCGGGTGATGTCGAGGCTCGTCCGGGCGTTGAAGTAGAGCGTGCGCAACACGCCCCAGTAGCCCCACAACAGGGCGTAGGCCGCCACCAGCACCCCGGCGGCCCACCACCGGGGGCGGCCGGGGGGGTGCCAGCGCCACGGGGTGGTGTAGCGCAGCAGGAAGACGCCGAAGAGACCGGCGAAGAG
>JBARYS010000267.1:0-16210 GCA_049648155.1 Catalinimonas sp.
CGCTGCGCCGCACGCTGGGCGAATACCGCGTGCAGCCCGCCGCCTTCTTCACCTTCACCTCGGACCTGGGCGACGAGCTGCGCGGCTGGATGATCAAGCCTCGCGACTTTGACGAGCGCAAGCAGTACCCGGTGCTGATGTACGTCTACGGCGGGCCGGGCTCGCAGACGGTCGAGAACCGCTGGCTGGGGGCGAACTACCTCTGGTACCAGATGATGGCCGACCGGGGCTACATCGTCGTCTCGGTCGACGGGCGCGGCACCGGCGGCCGGGGGGCGCAGTTCAAGAAGCAGACCTACGCGCAACTGGGCAAGCTGGAAACCGAAGACCAGCGCGCGGCCGCCCGCTACCTCAAGACGCTGCCTTACGTGGACGGCGCGCGCGTGGGCATCTGGGGGTGGAGCTACGGCGGCTACATGACACTGCTGGCCCTGACGCGCGGCGACGAGTTTAAGGCGGGCATCGCGGTGGCCCCGGTCACGACTTGGCGCTTCTACGATACCATCTATACCGAACGCTACTTAAAGACACCCCAAAAGAACGCCCGGGGTTACGACGAAAACTCGCCCCTACAGTACGCCGACCAACTGGAGGCCGACCTGCTGCTGGTACACGGCACCGGCGACGACAACGTGCACTTCCAGAACTCGGTGTTTATGCAGGACGCGCTGATCGCTGCCGGCAAGCAGTTCCGCTCGTTCTATTACCCCAACCGCGACCACGGCATCCGCGACGCCGCCGCCCGCGCGCACCTCTACCGCATGATGACCGACTTTCTGGAGGAAAAGTTGTAAAGAGGCGAACGTCTACCTTCCCAATGCTACCACTTCCGGCTACCCAGCACGAGGCGGGCGGTCAGCAGCATAAAGGCAATCACACTTAAAAAGTAGACCACGTCGCGTGAGTCGATCAGGCCACGACTGAGGGCGTCGTAGTGGTAGGCGATGCCGAGCTGATCGATGAGCCGGGCGGCCTGCCCCCAGGCGTCGATGGAAGCTAGCGTCGAAAAGCCCTGGTAGAAAACGAAGCAGAGGAAAACCGACACCACGAACGCCACGATCTGATTGTCGGTGAGCGCCGAGGCCAGCAGCCCGATGGAGGTAAACACTGCTCCCAGCAGCAGCAACCCGACGTACGACCCCACCACGGCCGCCGTATCGACGTTGCCGGCCGGCTCGCCGAGTTGGTAAACGGTCCAGTAGTAGAGCCCCGTGGGCAGCAAGGCCAGCACCACCAGCAACCAGCAGGCGAGGTACTTCCCGACCACGATCTGCCCGTCGGTGAGCGGCTTGGTGAGCAGCAGCTCCATCGTGCCGGTGCGGCGCTCCTCGGCGAAGGCGCGCATCGTGACGGCCGGAATCAGGAAGAGGAACAGGTAGGGCGCGAGACTGAAGAGCGGCCCCAGGTCGGCGTAGCCGCCGGTGAGGACGCTGGTCTCGGGGATCACCCAGGTAAAGATGCCCGTGGCGACCAGAAAGACGCCGATCACCACGTAGGCGATGAGCGAGTTCAGGAACCCATTGAATTCTTTACGGAGTATGGCCCACACGCCGCGAAGATAGGACGCATCCACACATGCCGCCCGTGGTGTCCCGAATGCTAAAAGTCCTCGCGGCCGTAGACACCCGGCGCGGCGTGGTCGCCCTCGGGGAAGTCGAAGCGCACGCGCTGCACGCCGGGAGACTCGGTCAGCGTGTAGGTCGCCACGCCCAGCAACTCACGCGCCCCGGTCGATCCCATTTGCTGCGTCAGGACCTCGGCGTGCTCGATCTGCACCAGAAGGGTGTCGGCCGTCCGCCCCACGATCTTGAGTCGTGGGGCCACTCCGCCGGATGCTTTCCCCGCGAAGTAGCGGTTGACCGAAGCCGCCAGTGCCCACGGCATCTTCTCGGTCCGTGCCAGCCCCGCCCCGCGCCGCCACCGCTCGCCGCCGGTCGAGTAGTCCACGTACCAAGTTTCGCCCGCCACCTTGCCCGGAGCAGGCGTCGGCTCGATGGGTACCGGCCGCGCGGTGAGCGTGTCTTCGCTGCCACCCTCGGTCCGGGCGTCCTGACAGGCAGACGCGAGCGCCAACAGCAAAAGCCAGCGCACGGCCGCCGGACGCAGGTGGGAGAAAATATTCGACGTGGTCCGGGACATAAATAGTGACGAGGGATGGAGCGCAGCGAAGCACGTGGCAGCGGCAAAGATGAGCAAGCCGTCAGATATAACCGTCTATCCATCAGCAACGAACGGCGGGTTGCGCGATGACCACCGCCCGAAGGCGCGGATCACCGTAATTTTACGCCATGCAAGACGACACCCTACTGCAAGAAGTCCCCTCGCTCGACCTGGCCCACTTCACCGCCGGCACGCCCGAGCAGAAGCAGCAATTTGTGGGCGACCTGGGCAACGCCTACGAGCGTATCGGCTTCGTGGCCATCCGCAACCACGGCCTTTCCGACGCCCTGATAAACGAACTTTACGCCGCCGTGCAGCTCTTTTTCTCGCTGCCCGAAGCGGTGAAGTTGAAGTATTACCGGGCAGAGCTGGCCGGGCAGCGCGGCTACATTCCCAAGCTACAGGAGCGCGCCAAGGGGCGCACGGTGGCCGACCTGAAGGAGTTCTACCACGTAGGGCAAGCGCCCGACGGCGACACCGGCGAGGGCTACCCCGACAACATCTGGCCCGACGAGGTGCCGCAGTTCAAGGAGAGTGCGTTGGAAGCTTACCGCACCCTGGAGGCCGCCGGTAAGCAGATGCTACGGGCCATCGCGCTGCACCTGGACCTCCCCGAAACGTATTTTGACGCCAAGGTGCACCGGGGCAACTCGATCCTGCGGCCCATCCACTACTTCCCCATCGAAGACCCCGACGCCGTACCCGACGACGCGGTGCGGGCGGCCGCGCACGGTGACATCAACCTGATTACGCTGCTGATGGGCGCGTCGGCCGAGGGGCTGCAGGTGTTACGGCGCGACGGGGCCTGGATTCCGATCACGGCCCTGCCCGACCAGATCGTGGTCAACGTGGGCGACATGCTCGACCGCCTCACGAACCACCGCCTCAAATCGACCGTGCACCGCGTGGTAAACCCGCCCCGCGAAAAGATGCGCACCTCGCGCTACTCGATCCCCTTTTTCATGCACCCGCGCGCCGAGATGGACCTCACCTGCCTGGAGCAGTGCGTGGACGCCCAGAATCCGAAGCGCTACGAGGACACCACCGCCGGCGCTTTTTTGGAGGAGCGCCTGCGCGAAATCGGCCTCAAGAAGTAATTTCCGGGCGGGCGGCAGCTTTCTCCCGAGGATGTACGAAAACAGGCTGCCGCCGATAGATTGGTTCGACGACTTCCTGAACGAGTCTGACACGGTCGGCCATGATCAAGCCTACGCTACGTACGCCCCGCACCCTGGTGCCGGAGATGAGCCACCGGCGCATCCGACACTACATCTTC
The DNA here is from genome assembly GCA_049648155.1 of Catalinimonas sp. GTDB lineage: Bacteria > Bacteroidota > Bacteroidia > Cytophagales > Flexibacteraceae > JBARYS01. The sequence goes on from JBARYS010000267.1 coordinate 3,437, forward strand.
CTGCGCGACGTGCTGCTGCTGGCCGTGACGGCCTTCGGCGGCCCGCAGGCGCACGTGGCCCTCTACATCGAGCTGCTGGTGGTGAAGCGCCGCTACCTGACCGAGGGCGAACTGATGGAGCTTTACGCCCTCTGCCAGATGCTGCCCGGCCCCACCTCGACGCAGACGCTCACGGCGGTGGGCTTCCGCGTGGGCGGGCCCCGGCTCGCTTACCTGACGCTACTGACCTGGCTGCTGCCCGCCTCGATCCTGATGACGGCGGCGGCCATCGGCCTCTCTTACCTGCAACTGCGTAGCTCGTCGTTAGCCTTCACGCGCTTCATTCAGCCCATCGCGGTGGCCTTCGTGGCGGTAGCCGCCTGGCGCATCGCTTCGCGCGTGGTGCACACGCCCACCGGCGGCCTGCTGATGCTGGTGGCGGCCGGGCTAGCTTACCTGATCCCCTCGCCGTGGGTGTTTCCGGTGGTGCTGATTGCCAGCGGCACGATCACGGCCGTCCGCTATCGGCATCGCCTCGACGTGGAAGAGAAGGTGCCTGTGCGCGTGGAGTGGTCCAACTTTTTCGTCTGGGTGGCGGTGTTCGTGGCGGCGGCGGTGTTGGGGGCGGTCACGGGGGCGTGGCCGGTGCGCCTATTCGAGAATTTTTACCGCAATGGCAGCCTGATCTTCGGCGGTGGGCAGGTGCTGATCCCGCTGATGTACACCGAATTCGTCACCTTCAAGCAGTACCTAACTTCCGAGGAGTTCCTGTCGGGCTTCGCGCTGGTGCAGGCGCTGCCGGGTCCGGTATTCTCGTTCTGTGCCTACATCGGCGCGCTGACGGGGCGGCTGACCGGCAGCGTGTGGGGGCAGGTGCTGGGTAGCGTGGTGGCGCTGGGGGGCGTGTTCCTGCCCGGCACGTTCCTGATCTTCTTCGTCATCCGCTTCTGGGAGCAGTTGAAGCGCTACCGCGTGGTCCGCGCCTCGCTCGACGGCATCCAGGCGGCCTCTTCGGGGCTGGTCATCGCGGCCGCTTTCCTCCTCTTCAAACCGTTGGAGCCAGACGCCCTCAACGTGGGCATCATCGTCGTCACGGCCATTCTGCTGCTGTTCACGCGCGTGCCCTCGCCGGCCATCATCGCCGTGGGGCTGCTGGCGGGGTTTGTCTTTTAAATGTGCAACACACCTTCCAGCTCCAGTGCGGGAATAAATTGGAGGTGCTCATCGACGATGCTGTCGGGTACGAAGAGAAACTTCTTGTCGTGGATGCGCCCCTCGACGTAGTAGCTCACCCAGTACTCGTTCACGAGGTGAAACACCTCCGGGTCGATACGCTCGATGACGGCCGTGCTCTTAGGCTCGACGTACTCGATCAGGTGCCGTAGGGTGGAAGTCCGCTGCCCCTCCTTCGGCGGGTCTTCGGCGTCGGGTGGGCCGCTGTAGCCTTTCGAAGTTACCAGCACGGTGTCGAGGGGGTGCTCGTTCTGGTTGATCAGGTGAACGCGCCAGTCGTAGGCCCCCTCCTCGTTCTGTTCGCGCGTCACGGCCAGTTGCACACCGGCGACGGTCGGAAAGTCGATGTCTTTTTTCATAAAAATACGCCTCAACGAGTAGGGTTAACCACCGGCGGCGGCGCACTGTTCCGGCCGTACCCACCGCACGCCGAACACCTCGGCCAGATGATGCCGCAGCGCCGCCTCGACCTCGGCCATGGGCACGGGGCGGCCCACCTCGGCGGCCAGCGACGTCACTGCCTTGTCGTCGATGCCGCACGGCACGATGTGCCCGAAGTAGCTCAAATCCGCGTTCACGTTCAGGGCGAAGCCGTGCATCGTCACCCAACGGCTGGCCCGCACGCCCAAGGCGCAGATCTTCCGGGGATTTTGCTGCGCCTCGTGGTCGATCCAGACGCCCGTCAGCCCCGCGATGCGCCCCGACGCCACCCGCCAGTCGGCCAGCGTGCGGATCACGGCTTCTTCGAGGTATCGCAGGTAGCGGTGAATGTCGGTGAAGAAATTGTCGAGGTCGAAGATCGGGTAGCCCACCAACTGCCCCGGCCCGTGGTAAGTGATGTCGCCGCCCCGGTTGATGGGGTGGTACGTCGCCCCCCGCGCCCGCAGGCCCGCCTCGTCGAGTAGCAAGTGCTCGGCCTTGCCGTTGCGGCCCAGCGTGTAGACGTGTGGGTGCTCACAGAAAATCAGGTAGCTGAGCGTGGGGCGCTGCTCGGCGGGTGGTTGCTTGCGGTTGCGCAGCTTCTGGTCGACCACCGTCGCGAAGCGCTCCTCCTGTCGTTGCCAGGCGGTGGCGTAGTCGATGCGCCCCCAGTGTTCGAAGACCACGGGCTGAAGCGTCGCGGGCTCCATCAGGCGAAGCGGTCGGTGACCAGCAGCGCGGCGGGAGCGTCGGCGTGCAGGGTGAACGCCCCGGCGTAGGGCAGCAAGGCGTTGTCGCCGGCGCGGAGGGTCTGTCCACTCTCCCGCACCCGCACGGCCCCTTCGATGACGCTCACGATGGCGCAGGCGCTGTCGGCGGGAAACTCGGTCCCTCCCCCCCCGCTCAACTCCAGCCGACGCAGGCGAAACACGTCGCTGTCGGCCAGCACTGACTCCGGTCCCGTAGGGTGGTCGAGCGTGGGATTGAAATCCTCGAAGTCAATGGAGCGCATCGATTCGGCCACGTGCAGTTCGCGCGGTTGGCCGTCGAGCCCCACGCGGCCCCAGTCGTAGACGCGGTAGGTAGTGTCGCTGTTTTTCTGGATTTCCAGGATGAAGTTGCCGCCGTCGATGGCGTGAAGGCGCCCGCTCTCGACAAAGAGTGAGTCGCCCGCCCGCGAGGGCAGCTTGCAAACCAACGGCTCCAGTTCGTCGGTGCGCAGGCCCGCCTCGAACTGCTCGCGCGTGACGCCCTCGCGCAGCCCCGCCAGCAGCGCCGCGCCCGGCTCGGCGGCTACCACGTACCAGTTCTCGGTCTTCGGCTCGCCGCCTAGCTCCGGGGCCACGGCCGCCGGGGGGTGCACCTGCAGGCTGAGGCGCTGTTGACAGTCGAGCCACTTCACCAGGATCGGGAAGGGGCGCTCGGCATCCCACGCCGGGCCGAGCAGGGCGGTGGTCTCCTGCCGCCGTAGTTCGGAGAGGGCACGCCCCGCCCACGCGCCGTTGCGCACGTGTGAGTCCGCCTCGGGGCGGTCGACGATCTCCCAGCTCTCGCCGATAGGCCCGTAGGGCAGGTCGCGATTGAGGCGCTCGGCAAGCCCCCGGCCACCCCACACGCGCTCTTTGTAGATGGGTTCGAAAAGAAGTGCTTCCATAGGTCTGTTCAGAAGTAAGATGTTGCTCGAAGGCGGTCCTTCCACAAAGGTAAAGCCCAGCCCCCCAGATGCTCCCGCGACGACGGCAATGCGACGTCGGGTGGTACGGCCCCGGCCGTTCATCGTCGCGCAAAAGAAAACGGGCCGCCTCAGAAGGAAGCGGCACGTTTGTAGCGAGACTAATTTAAAAATCAGCGGGCAATCACCATGCGTAGGTGTTGCGTCTCTTCGGCTCCTACGACCGTCACGTGGTAGACACCCGCACGGAGGTTGCCGATCTTGAGCGTCGCGTCGTGCTCGTCGTTGTCGACCGACCACTCTTCGCTCAGCACTCGCTGACCACGCACGTCGTAGACGGCGATCTGCACGCGCTCATCAGCGTAACCGCGCAGTTCGAGCGTCACTTGGTCCGAGGTAGTCGGGTTCGGGTAGAGCTTCGTCTCGTGGCCCAGGTAGATAACCTCCGGCACGTTCGAATCCGTCAGGCGGGCGGGCACGACCGTCACCACCAGGTGCAATTCGTCGGTAAAGCCGCCCTCTTCGGTCACCACCGTAATGGCTGCCCGGCCTTCCCACACCGCCGTGATCAAACCTTGTTGGGTCACTTGAATCACGTTTGGATCGGTCGAGTACCAGCTTACGTTCTGATTCTGCGTCATGTGCGGCTCGAGGATGGCTTGCAGTTGGGTCGTCTGCCCGACCTCCATCTCTATGGCGATCTTGACGCCCAGCAGCTCGGTCGGATCTACCGACGACAGAACACTGCCCGGCACGATCTCGGTGGGCACGTCGCCAGACTCTCCCGGCTTACGCCAGCCGACGGCCACCCGGTCACCACCGGCGCCCTCCTTGTTCAGAATCTCGACGTAGTACTTGCTTCCCTCTTGCAGACTGATGGAGGCCGAGCGCTGAGTGGGTGACTTTCTCCACTCGTACTGCCGGGTCCAGTCTTCCACGCTCGCGATGCGCACCTTATTGCCTGGGTCGGCATCGGTGCTCAGCCAGAGTTCACACTGGTCGTCGCCCGCGATCCAGAACACGTACTCGCCCGTCGTATCGGGGTGGATGTACCCCCGGATGCGCTGCCCGTAGTTGTCTGCCCAGGTCTGCGTCCTTCCGGTCAGGTTCCAGTCGATGGCTTCGAGGCGATTGAGGTAGTCGGTTCCGGTCGGCTGGTAAGGGTAATCAGCGTATTGAAGCAAGTCTTCAATGCTATCGCCCGGGATGCCGGTCCAGTACTCACGCAGCACCTGCCCGGTGGGGCCCACGGGCTGCCCCCGCTCTACTGTCACCATGACGAAGTCGGTGAGGCCGCCGTCCCGGGTGGTAGCCGTGATGCGCACCGTACCAGTGGCCTGCGCCGTGATGACGCCCATGCTGTCGACCGCAACGATGGCCGCGTTCTCGCTTGTCCAGATAATCGACGGGTCGGTCGCGCCCGCAGGCAGTACGACCGCCAGCGGGGCCAGTCCCAACGTGCCGCCGTCTTGCAGCGTCACGCCTTCGATCAGGAAGTACATGGTGTCGACCCGTGTCACCACACTCACGCGCACCGTGTCGCTGAAGCCGAGCTGGTCGGTCGTCACCGTGATCAGCACGTCACCGTCCGTGATGCCCGTTACGAGGCCCGTCTGGTCGACGGAGGCGATGGCCGGGTCCGAAGACATCCAGCTGACACCCTGATTGGGAGCATCGGCAGGCATCACTTCGGCGGTGAGCTGAAGCTCTTCACCCTTTTCAATCTTCTGGTCCGATGAGGGCGTCACCATAACACCGGTCACCGGCTTGGATACCACCACGTGCAGTGTATCGGTGTAGCCGCCCTCGTTCGAGGTTGCTACCACGTACGTCATGCCTTCGCCGACGGCCGTTACTAAGCCCGACGTGCTCACCGTAGCGACGGTCTCGTCGTCGACCATCCACATTACTTGGCGCACGGTCGCGTTCGTCGGCGTGTAGTCCACCAACGCACGGTACGTCTCGGCGACACCCAGCGTAACGGTGTCGTTACCGGCCAGGGCGATGCCCTGCAACATGCGGTACTCGTCGAGAATGATCTCCCCGAACAAGCTCGGGTTGTTCCAAGCCTGGTCTACGGTCGCAGACCAGGTGATCTTCCGCTCGCGGCCCGATCCAAGGTCATTGTCGTTCACGTGCACGTCTAAGCCGAGCGTATCGCCTGTCATTGGCTGGATGCCCGTCGAGTCACCTCGCGATTCGTCGCGGCCGATGGTGCTCCAGGGGAACGCCCACACCTTGTTGTAGCCCTTGTCGGTCACCATGTCCTCGACCAACAGCCCCTCCTTTGAAGCGTGGTTGGTCTTCCAGGTCTGCGGACCGTCCCAGAGGTGGGCCGAGACGTACTGGGCGTCGTTGCCGCGCACGTAGGTGTTGTTCTTCAGGTTCAGGGCGTCGATGTAGACCTCGACGGCGTCCCAATCAAAGGGTTCGCTCGCCTGCGGGTTGGTGCGCAGCACGTCGTCGGTGATCTCCACGTGTAGGTAGAGGTAGTCGTCGTCCCACAGCAGGCGGTGTTGTGCCGCCAGCGTCTCGCCGTTGCTCTGCCCTACCACTACGTTGGTGAGCTGATGGGCAGCGGCCGCCGTCCAAGCCGAGTCGAGCGAGCCGTCGAGCGCGGGCGGTGTGTTCACCTTCAGCGCCGTGGGCACGGTCGGCACGAACGTCGACTTGTCGATCACGATCGTGAGCGTGTCGCTGAACACGTCGGGATTACTCACCGAGCGGGCGTACACCTGGATCGTTCCGTTTTTGTCACCGGCGTAGAGCAGGTTGTTCAACAGGCGGGCATTCGTCGTGTCGGGGTCGATGATGAAGAAGTCGACCTCGGTCACGAAGGCGCTGTCGGGCTGCACGTCGACCGTGAGCGTCAGGTACGCTGCCTGATCGTCGAGGCGGTAAGTGCCGCCCTCCACGTCGAGGTCGATGCTGGTCACCGCCGTGAAGTCGTTGTCGATCAGCGGCGCGGTGAGGTTGAAGTCGGTCGCCTCGAAAGTGATCACCACCAGGCTGTGCTTCGGTACGCTCACCAACATGCCGGCTTCAACGTTGATGTTCTCTTCGGTGCTCATGGTCGACATGGCGTCGTAAGAGTCCCCCGTCAACACCGTGCGCTTACCGTTGGTGATTGCGCCCAGGTTACCGGGCAGGTTCAGCTTCACGAGGTAGTCCTGCTCGAAGTCACGGCTGAAGAACATCACCGTGTACTCGGAGTCCCGGTTGTAGGCGTGCACGCCGACCGGCTCCAATTCGTAGTTAAGACCGAACTGGTTTTCGAGCTGCCGCGACGAAACCGTGCTCGACTCGAGCAACACACCGTCGCGGGTGCGCTGGTTGAACAGCGCGGCCACGTCAAACAGCGGGCGCTTGATAATGCCGTCGGCCGTCTCGGTTACGAGCCGCCACTGGCCGGCGTCGAGGTCGAACAGCGTCGGGAGCACCGCGCCGTGCTTGATGTACTCCTGCGTGTAGTCCATGGTCAGCAGCGCTTGCCCCAGGCTACCGTGGTAGTTGGTCTGCGTGCTGTTGGTCTCGTAGGGGAAGAACGGCCAGGCGCGGCCCGTCTGGACGATGGCGTTACGCGTCACCCGGTCCATGTTGTTCAGGTAAGTAGCCATGCGGTCGTAGCTCTCCTTGTGGTAAGCCAGACGGTTTTCGCTCAGGCTACCGAACACTTCGCCCTGGTCCATGATGTTACCGCCTACGTAGCCCGAGAAGGCCAGAATGTAGGGGAAACTCATGTCGAGCGTGTCGGAGCCGAAAATCTCCGGCTGCACCAGGTCCGGGAAGCGGGGACCGCGGCCACTGATCGTGACTTTCACCTTCTCGGCATCGTAGTAGGGCGACGCCTGGATGATGTCGGTCACGCGCTGTACCCAAGGCAGGTACTCGTTGGTGTAGTCCTGGCCCATGGCGACGCCGTGAGTACGACCCCAGACTTCGTTACCCAGCTCGATGAAAATCGCGTCGAACTGCGGCAGGAACGGGGCGGTGAAGCCCTCGGCCACACGGCGCGCGCCGCCGTCGGTGGTGCCGTCGCCGCCGAGGTACTCCAACAGGTTGTTGAAGGCCGTGGTGGGGTTGGTCACGTAGTCTTCGTTCTCGCCCGGCCCGACGGTCAGGAACAGGTAGTTGCCACCCGCCTCCTTGACGGCGTTGGCGTACTCGCCGTAAGTAACGAACTCAGGGCTGGTGCCGGTCGCTTCCTGGAAGCTGGCCGAGTTGGCCTCGATGGCTCCGAAGCGGAAGCCGGCCGGATGGAACTCGTCCATCAGGTGCGCAAACTCGGTGGGATTCTCGAGTAACAGCGCACCGCTCCGGTTGATGCCGAAGCCTACTCCTACACCCGTAGCCTTCACTTTCGGCGTCAGGTCGACGTTCACTTCGGCCAGGTAGAGGTCCTCGTCAGGGTTGTTGACGTCAAACTCCACCGTCATTATGTTCAGGCTCTTGGCTGACGCTGACTCCATCAAGCTCACGTTGAGCGTACGCAGCTCGACCAGGTAGCTGGTTTCAGGCTGCAGCCCGTCGATCACGTAGCTCGTGTCGGTCAACATGTTGACGTTTCGCCGCTGGCCGTCCACGTAGATGTTATAGCCCAGCGCGTCGGGCGACGAGCTCCAGCTCACTTCGGCCTTAAAGGCGGTCACCACGTCGGCGGTAAACTGAGTCGGCAGCGCGGCGGGCACGGTCGAGTTCGCGGCGGTGGTGATCCGGTGCAGCGCCGACGGCATCGAGTGGTTACCGAACACGTCGACGGCCACCACGGCCAGTTCGTAGTTGGTCTCACCCATCAGGCTGTCGACGAAGAATTCCGTGTCGGCCACGAGGTCGTCGTTCCACTTCGTACCGTTCACCATCACCTGGTAGCCGGCCAGCGCCTGATCGTCGGTCGCGGCGTCCCAGCGCAGCAGCGCGGACGTCTCGCCGACCACCGTGGTGAGGTTCATCGGCATGGTCGGAGCTATGCGGTCGAGGAAGCGAACCACGTACGCGTCTGAGATACGGCTAAAGGCAGCGTCGCCGGGGCGCTTCCACTTCACTTCGACGTCCCAGTCGTTGACCACCTGGCGGTGGTGTGCTTCGAAGTAGTAAGGCACGCCCGCTTGCAGCATGATCGAACCGGGGGTGTCCCGGCTCGCCACCGCGCCCGTCGGCACGAACGGATCGGCTTCGTTCGGGAAGCCGCTGTAGTCCAGCCCTTCGGCGATCCAGAGGGCCGCCCGGCCTTCCGCGCCGTCGCCGCTGACCTCGAATTCGTAGGTTCCGGTCACCGGCGGCAGCAGGATGCCCGACAGGATGCCCTGGAAGAATGTCATGTCGCCGGTACCTTGCATCTGCGTCTCCTGCAGCGTGATCGGGTAGCCCACCTGGTTGGTGGCGTTCACTTTGTAGGGGCGCGGCTGCCAGTGCGGCACGTCCTTCGCCTCGTAGATCACACCCCGGTTGGCTTCGGTGTGCGGTGAAATCATCGACACGTTGTCGACGAGAGATTGCGACACCCTGTTGCCGTTGTCGGTCACCTCGAAGTCGATGCCGGTCGTGCCGATCGTGCCCGACGTGAAGCGAACCACCGCCGTCTGGTCGCCGGCTTGGTAATCTACCTGCAAGTTCATCAGCACGTTGACGTCGCGCGCCGTGGCCGTGATCATGAGGTTGTCGGTGAACTGCGACGAATCGGTGAGCAGTGACATCACCGGCACCAGGAAGGCGTGCTCAGGCACGGTCGTGTAGAACGGCGGCAGGCTGTCGACCGTCGTCGTCACAACCTCGCTGAACATCGCCGTGATGCTCTTGTTGCCGTCCATCGTCAGCACGAGCGGAGCGGTGTCGCCGCTCGCGTCGCCGCTCCAGCCGTCGAAGCGGTAGCCCGCGTCGGGTTGGGGCGTCAGCGTCACGGTCGAGTTTTCGACGTAAAGCGACCGGTCGGGATCGACCATGATTGAGCCGTTTGTGCCCGACGTGGTCAGCGTGTAGAACGTACGCGGGTCGTCCTGCAACGTACCTTCGACCACCAGGTCGAGGCTGTCGGCCCCACCGAAGCCCTTGTAATTGAACCTCGTTGCGCTCGCGTCGTTCGTGTGGATGTAGAAGCGCAGCTCCAGCGGTTCGCTCGTCGCACCGATGGCGACGGCCAGCTCGTCCAGCGGGTTGCTCCTCCGCCCGTTACTTTCCCTAATGGTGAAGCTAGCCAGCGAATCATCCACCGTAAATCCCGTCGCGCTCGAAAGCACTGAGAAGGTGCGGGACGCATTATGACTCAGCGGTGAGTAGCGGAGGTTCTCTACCGTGATCATCTTACCCGGAGGGGGCGTCAGCGTCAGCGAGATGTAGCGATCGTTGGCGATGGCGACGGCCAGGTCGGCCGACGGATCGCTCCGCACCAAGTAGGCTTCCGACGCCTTGCTCAGCGTGGGTCGTTCCTCCAGACCAACACCGGACGAAAGCGGCGTGGCCGTCAGGCCCATTTCGGTCGTGATCACCGGGTTTTCCATGCCCATGCCGTAGTCCCAAGCGGCCAAGTCGACCGACTGGGCGAATGTGGTGGTGGTCAGCAAGAGCGCTGCCAGAGACCAGAGTAGTCTCTTCAGGAGCCCGGAAGAAGAGCGCCAACCCGGAGGGGCAAGCACGGCGGGCGATGAAAACGTAGCGTTTGTAAACATGTAGCGGTGGAATTTGATGGTGTAATGAAAGTGTAATGATTGCAGCGTCGAAAGCATCATGCCTTAGTTGAAGAGCAGCAGCAGACAGCGCATTAGGTCTCGGCAAATTGCTCAGAAGATGCGTAGGAAACTGTACTAGGACGGACCATCTTTGGTCGCTGACGGACACGACTAAAGAAAAGTACCCTTCTACCACGTTTTTCTGCGCATGTAAGCTTTGAGGACGTCTAGTACCTTCTGCCGGAGGCAACACGTTGCGATCGGTCGAATGACTTACGCACTATAAGTAAGCAGCACGACGCTCATATACCCAGGCCAAAAGATGTATTAACGGGGGGCGGCTCGTCGGCGGGGAGCGATTCCGGTGGAGGTCTTAAAAGCCCACCGCGCACGGGGCACGGTGGGTCTGGGTGATGCCATTGCCCGCCCCGGCAAGGTACCACCGAGCAGGGCGCAGACGGGCCACTGCTTCCCCGAGCGCATCCGTTGGTCGTTGCAAGTCAGCACGCAGGTGCCGGCGGGCAGCCGGACCCACGTCCAGCTCCGCTTGCGGTCCGGCGAAGCGATGGTGTATTGCTTCGCGCCCCGTCCGGTCGGTCCGTACTTTGCTCACCGCCGCGTCGGCCACCCACACGTGTAGCCGGCTCTTGGCCTGTGCCGGGCAACCGTGGCTTCCTCACCAACCTCGGTAGCGTGGCGGCTGGATGCCCTGCATCCGCAGAAAGACGATGCACTGCGCGCGGTGGTGGGTGTTGTGATCACGCATCACCCAGAACAGGCGCTCCTTGTTGACCTCCACTCCGCCGAAGCGCACAGAGTCGGCGAGTTGCCCGGCGGGGAAGTCGCGCGCGGTGGTCTCTACGTAGTCGAAGGCACGGGCCAACAACGCCATCGTCTCTTGCTTGCTCAGCTCCTCCCAGCCCTCTTCTTCGCGCGGAAAGGGCACTTCGCGTAGGTATTTCGAGGTGATCCATTGGAAGTTGCGGACCAGGTGCAGTAGCTGCGCACGGAAGGTCATCACGCTGTCGACCATCGGTGTGTCGTAGTGGGCCTCGGGCATCGCCTCGGCAACCTGCATCGTGTAGGCGCGCGCGCGCGCCCAGACGTCCAGGAAGTCGTCGCGGAAGGGCGGCTCGTCGGTGGGAGGGGTTGCAATGGTCACGGAGAGCAACAGGGCGAATAAGAGCGTAGGCATGAATTGAAGGCGTGTGTGCGTGGCGAACCTACGCTTTTTCGCTTCAGAGCACCACCCCCACGCGCGCGTCGATGTAGTCGGCCACCTGGCGGTGCGCCTTCAGGCTGCCCCCCACCCGCAACCGCCGGCTCACGCGCAGGTCAAGACCCCAGCGCTGGTAGACCGGGTCGCGGGGTTGCAGCGGTGACCAGACGTACACCCCCAGTTGTTGGGTGAAGCGGAAGCGCCCCACCAGCAGGGCGTGCCCCAGCAGCAGCGCCCCCCGCTGGTGGGGCGTGTCGTCGTTCAGCCGCCGTTGCTGCTCCCGCAGCGAGCGGTCGTCGATCCATTCGGCCCCACCCAGCAGGGCGTTGAGCCGCCCCAGTTGGTAGCTCGCCCCCGCCGCCACGCCCCAGAGCGCAAACCGCTGGGCCTCGCTGCGCGCGGCCGTCTGCGCCGAGCCGACCAGCAGCAGGTCGTACGTCCACCGCTTGGCCGGCACCTCGTAGGGCGCGGCGGGTCGCTCGCCAAAGGCCATCGGGCGCAGGGCATACTCCGCGCCGAGCGTCACCATCGGAAAGTTGATGCCTTTGTTGGGGTCGCGCACGCCGCCGTTCGAGATGTGTTGATAGATGCCGCCGGCCCGCAGTTGCCAGCGGTCGTCCAAACGGTAATGGAGCGACAACTCGGCCGTCAGCAGAAAGCTCAGGTCGGTGCTGTAGAAGAGATTGTCGGGGTTGCGCTCCGCGTCGAAAGGATTGGTCAGGTAGACCACACCGGTGCCGAAGCGGAAGCTCGGCGAGAAGCGGCGCGGCACCGTCAGAAATGGCTCCACGTAGGGCACCACCCAAAGCCCCCGCCCCAGCACACGGGGATTGGCGAAGTCGACGAAGCCCACGCTCACGCCCAGACGCGGGTAGCAGCGGCAGTAGCGGTCGTCGGCCAGGTGCCAGGCGAGGTTGACCTCCGCCGCCCAGGGGTTCGAGTTCGAGATGTCGCGGATGTCGGCCGAGTGCGGGATGATGAGGCCATACTGTGTGCGCAGGCCGAGCACGAGGGCGCTGCGCGCTTCGGAACCACGTGTCTCGGTAGTGTCTTGCGCGGCGGCAGACCAGCACCCAATCGCACATACCATCAAGAGCAACCGGAATCTTATGGCGGATACGTTCATTCGGCGGGCAAATTACCGCGCCCAGAGCGGGTTACACTCAGGTAGAGGTCCTCAAAATTTCAAACTGCTCACGAAAAAAGCCCTTCCGGTGGAGTATCGGAAGGGCTTTCGAAGTGGCAATTCTCACTTTGGAAATAATCTTCGGCCACTTCTCTCGTAACGGTTGGGCGATCAGCACAGACGCATTTATAAGTGCTTAACAATCAGGCGCTTATATAGATTAACATAACATTTGCACACTGGAAGGCGGAATATCATGCATCGGATTGACCATTCTACCAAATAATTATTCCAAAGTGAGAATTGCTGCTCAAAGACGGCTTTGTTGCATAAATAAAGATAATTTTTGTCGGATTCTCGGAATATTATTTTGTTAGCATCGCTCTGTGGCTCCGATACCGGAAGGATATTCTACGTTTTGAAGAGTGAACCTCAAAATCCTAAAGTATGATGTGTTATGAAA
>JBARYS010000268.1:0-3895 GCA_049648155.1 Catalinimonas sp.
CTTCGCAAGCGCCCTCCCGGAGCTGAGCGAGTCGACGGTGTTTGCCGTCTGTGAGGACGACCGCAACCAGCTCTGGCTCGGCACCGACGGCGGCCTGGTGCGCCTGAGCGCCGACCGCACCGCGCACCGCACCTTCACCACCACCGACGGCCTGCCCGACGACGTGATCTTCGGCCTCGCGCAGGACGCCAACGGTTACCTCTGGGCGAGCACCAACGGCGGGCTGAGCCGGATGCTCTTCTCGGGTGGGCGCGTCAGCTTTTCTAACTACCACGTCGGCAACCAACTGCCCTGTAACGCCTTTCTACCCGGAGCCTACGCCACCGGGGCGGGGGGCACGGTCTACTTCGGCTGCACCGAGGGCGTGGTCTACTTCGAGCCGGACGACGTGCGGGGCAACGAGGCGGCCCCGCCGGTGCACATCACCGACTTTCAGCTCTTCTTCGAGCCGGTGGAGCCTTCGTCGGACGGCAGCACGCCCCTCACCGAGCGCATCGCCACCACGGACGAGATCTACCTGTCGCACCGCCAAAACGTGCTCGACTTCGGCTTCGTGGCGCTCAACTACGTCGAGCCGGAGCAGAACCAGTACGCCTACTTCATGCAGGGCTTCGACGACGACTGGAACTACGTGCGCGGCAAGCGCAACGCCACCTACACGAACCTGGACCCGGGCCGCTACGAATTCCGCGTGAAAGCCGCCAACAACGACGGCGTCTGGAATGAAGTGGGCGACGCCCTGGTGATCCACATCACGCCGCCGTTCTACCGCACGCCTTGGTTCTACGTGCTGGCCGCGCTGCTGGTGGTGCTGGGGGTGACCACACTGGTCAACGTCCGCACGCGCACGCTGCAACGCAATCAGCAAGAGCTGGAACAGCGCGTGCGCGAGCGCACCGAAGAGGTGGTGGCGCAGAAGGCCGAACTGGAGCGCATCCTGAAAAACCTGCAAAGTGCGCAGTCGCAACTGGTGGAGTCGGAGAAGATGGCCTCGCTCGGGCAGCTTACGGCGGGCGTGGCGCACGAGATCAACAACCCTATCAACTTTGTGAGCGGCAACGTGACGCCCCTACGCCGCGACATCGACGACCTGCTCCTGATCGTGCAGGAGTACGAAGCCACCGTGACTAAGCTGGGCCTCGCCGACCAGTTTGCCGAGGTGGAGGCGACCAAGGCCGACCTCGACTACGCCTTTCTGGTGGAAGAGATCAACTCGCTGATCGAAGGTATTGCCGAGGGGGCGGGGCGGACGGCCGACATCGTGAAGGGGCTGCGCAACTTCTCGCGCATGGACGAGGACGAACAGAAGCTCGCCGACCCGCACGAGGGGCTGGAGTCGACGCTGCTGATCCAGAACAGCGAGATGAGGAACCGCGTGGAGCTGGTGCGCGACTACGGCGAGCTGCCGCCGGTGCCCTGCTACCCCGGGCAGATGAACCAGGTGTACATGAACTTGCTCAACAACGCCCTGCAAGCCACCGACGAGGGCGGCACCATCACGATCCGCACGCGGCACCACCCGGAGCGAGGCGAGATTTCGGTGGCGGTGCGCGACACGGGGTGCGGCATGAGCGAGGCCGTCCGCAAGCGCGTGTTCGAGCCGTTCTTCACCACGAAGGACGTCGGCGTGGGCACGGGGCTGGGTCTGTCGATCACCTTCGGCATCGTCGAAAAGCACGGCGGCCGCATCGAGGTGTGGAGCGCAGAGGGCAAGGGCTCCGAGTTCGCCGTCCGCCTGCCGACCGGCGGGGTGCGGGGAGGGTAGCTTCATCGCGTCGTTTTCGGAACTTTGCAGGAGAGCATCCCCGGTGCTCCAAAAGCCGTTTAGGAACACGACCTAATCATCCCTGACTTCATGTCCGTCAAGACCCTGCTTCTCTCCCTCTGTCTGCTGGCCGCCTGCAAAGTGCCGCAGAAGAGCCCCCAGCCCGCTGTGTACACTTTTAAGGACGATCTGTCGCCCTACCGCCCCGAGGTGACCGCCCCGGACGACGCGCCCGACGAGACGACGATTACCGCGCCGCCCATCACCGGCGGCACGCCACCCACAAACCACCTCAACGAGGAGATCGACGGGCTGATACAGCAGGTGCGCGACCGCAACGCCGGCATCCGCCAGGGGCAGGGCTTCCGCATTCAGGTGTACACCGGCACCGACCGCGAGGCGGCCACGAACGCCAAGGCGCGCGTGTACCGCCTGCTGCCCGAGGTGCGCGTCTACACTACCTACCAGCAGCCGACCTTCCGCGTGCAGGCGGGCGACTTCCTGGACCGGCTGGAGGCACAAAAAGCTTACGCCCAGATCAAGGGGGCTTTCCCCGCCGCACTGCTGATAAACGACGAGGTAAATCTTCCCAAACGGGGCGGCTGATTTTAAGGTCGGCTACGGGCGGTAGGTATCGGCGGCGGCAATCCGTATCTTAGGGTTTCATGAAAGACCTAGCCGACCGCTTCCGTAAGCTGGCGGAGCAATTACAAGACGAGTTGGTCGCCACGCGGCGGCACCTGCACGCGCACCCGGAGCTTTCGTACGAAGAGCACGAGACGGCCCGCTACGTCGGCGAGCGCCTCACCGCGCTGGGTCTGCGGCCGCGTACCATCGCCAAGACGGGTGTGGTGGCGACCGTCGAGGGCCGCCGCCCGGGCCGCACCGTGGCCCTACGTGCCGACATGGACGCGCTGCCGATCCGGGAGGTTGAAGACCGCCCCTACCGCTCGCAGCGCCCCGGCGTGATGCACGCCTGCGGCCACGACGTACACACCACCTCGCTGCTGGGGGCGGCGCAGATTCTGCAAGCAAACCGCGAGCACTTCGCAGGGACCGTGCGGCTGATCTTTCAGCCCGGCGAGGAGAAAGCGCCCGGCGGGGCCACACTCGTGATTGCCGAGGGCGGACTGCAAAACCCCACGCCGCAGGCGATGGTGGGCCAGCACGTGATGCCGCTGATCGAGGCCGGGAAGGTCGGTTTCCGCCCGGGCATGTACATGGCCAGCGCCGACGAACTCTACATACACGTGCGCGGCCGAGGCGGCCACGGGGCCATGCCCGAGCAGAACATCGACCCGATCCTGATCGCCTCGCACATGATCGTGGCGCTGCAACAGGTCGTCAGTCGTTACGCCAACCCGAAGATACCCAGCGTGCTCTCGTTCGGCCACGTGATCGCCGAAGGAGCCACCAACGTCATTCCCGACGAGGTCTACATCGAGGGCACCTTCCGCACCATGGAGGAGCGGTGGCGCGAGGACGCCCTGCGCCGTATGAAGCGCCTGGCCGAGGGGCTGGTCGAAAGCATGGGCGGCACTTGCGAGTTCAACATCGTGCGGGGCTACCCTTTTCTGCGCAACGATCCGGACCTGACGGGCCGCCTCCGCACGGCCGCCGAAGATTACCTGGGCCCCGAGAACGTTGAGGACCTCGACATGTGGATGGCCGCCGAGGACTTCGCTTACTACACGCACCACGTGCCCGCCTGTTTCTACCGACTGGGCACACGCAACGAGGCGCGGGGCATCACGGCGTCGGTACACACGCCGCAGTTCGACATCGACGAGGCCGCCCTGCCCGTAGGTGCGGGGCTGATGGCCTGGCTGGCGCTGCGCTCACTGCGCGCCGAGTAGGTCTGGTGTTACCCCAGTATTAAATCTTCGTTGAAATCGCTGAAAATGCGCATTCAGCCGGACGTTGCCCTTCGGCAACGATACTTTTGTACGTCCGGCCGCTACCACTCACCCTTGAAAGAAGACCTTCTAGAAACCGTCAGAAAGACCGCCCACGGGTCGCCCCTTCGTACCACCGCGCGCGTGTTATGGCTCGCGGTGACGCTCTACGCTTTCCTGATGGCTCTTGAAGTGATGAGCGGGGCCTTTCAGAGTCTGAACGTCGGTATGGCCC
>JBARYS010000269.1:0-4716 GCA_049648155.1 Catalinimonas sp.
GACCTGGATGAGGCGCTGGCGTGCGCCCGCGCGCAGGAGAAGCCGGTGTTTGTAGACTTTACGGGCCATGGCTGCGTGAACTGCCGCGAAATGGAAGCGCGCGTCTGGTCCGACCCGCGCGTGCTGCAACGCTTGCGCGACGACTTCGTGGTGGTGGCCCTCTACGTGGACGACAAGACCGAGCTGCCCGAAGCCGACTGGTACACCTCGGAGCTGGACGGCAAGGTGAAGCGGACCATCGGCAAGCAGAACGCCGACTGGCAGATCAGCCGTTTCAACAACAACGCGCAGCCCTACTACCTGCTGCTGGACCCCGCCACCGGGCAGCCCCTGGTCGCCCCGAAGGCCTACGACCTGAGTGTGCAGAACTTCGTGGCCTTCCTGGAGTCGGGCAAAGAGCGCTACCGTAGTCAGGTGGCGTTGCGGTAAGAACCGTACCGACATGCCCCCGGCCCGGGGTTAGTATACACTTACCCGGTGCCGAACGCCTCGTCCCACACTTGGAGGAACTCGCTGAGCATCATGGCGGTGGCTCCCCAGACGACCTTGCCGGCCACGTCGAAGTAAGGGGCGCGCAGGTCGACGCCGCGCACGTGCAGGTCGGTCTCCTTCCGCACGTCGGGGCGGCGCAGGTGCGCTATGGTCGTCTCGATCAGTGCGTCGACCTCGCTGACCTGTAGCTTGAAGTCGGGCCGGGCGGGCAGCGTGCCCACCACCGGCAGCACCAGGTGGTTGCTGGCTGCCACGAACAGCTCCGACAGGCTGCCGAGCACGGTGACGGCGGCCGGGGCGATGCCGACCTCCTCCCGGGCTTCGCGCAGGGCGGTGTCGAACAGGGTGGCGTCGTCGGGCTCCCGGCGGCCACCGGGTAGGGCCACTTGGGCGCTGTGGACGCCCGAGTAGGTGGGGCGCTGGATGAGCGGCAGGCAGACCCCGTCGCCGACCGGGTAGAGGACAATCAGCACGGCACTGTGGCGGGTGCGCGCGTTGGGCTTCCAGCGGGGCAGGGCACCCGTGGCGTCGGGGCCGCCGCCGGTGCGCAGACTGCTGCTCATGCGCCGGTGGGCGGTCACTCCCGGCAACGTCGTCGCCAGGCGGGATTTTAACCGTTCAAACTCCATCCGCAAAGCTACGCGGCCGCCCGTCGGGGGAGGCACGGACCGCGTGTACACGCCGGGACCGGCCCTTCCACAGCGTCAAATAATGCAGCCGGCGGGCGCAATCCGAACGATGGTGATCCGGAAGGGAAGCGAACGCCCGGACGGCCCAACCGCCCACCAACGCCCGGGCAACAATCCGCGTACGGAACATTTTTGAGGTTCGCTTTTATGGTACGTAACTCTACGTTGGTTCGCCTGATGTTCGGGCTTCTGCTGATGGTCGGCGCCGTGTTCGCCCTGATCGCGGCGCGCACGTTGCTCTACCCCCTGGCGCTGGCGGTTCTGTTCGCTTACCTGATCTACCCGGTGGCGGCGCGCCTGGAGCGGTGGGGCTGGCCGCGCATCCCGGCTAACCTCGTGAGCATCCTGGTGCTGATGTGCGTGGCGGGCGGCGTGAGCTACGTGCTCTACATGCAGTTCTCCGCCTTTGCCGACGACGTGCCCGACATGCAGGTGCAGGCCTGGGAGAATATCTACGAGCTGATGTACCGGATCGAGGGCATCACCGGCATCCCGGCGGCCGACCAACGGGCATGGTTCGACGAGCGCGTGGCCGGCTTCGGCAGCGGCGACGGCCAACAACTGCGGCGCTTCTTCTTCGCCACCACCAGCACCTTGGTAGCCGTGGGGCTGCAACCGGTCTACATCTTCTTCTTGCTCTACTACCGCGACAAGTTCCGGCAGTTCGTGATGATGGTCGTGCCGCAACACCGTCAGAACGACATCGCGGCGGCGCTCGACGACATCTCGCTCGTGACGGGCCGCTACATGGGGGGGTTGTTTCTGGTCGTCTCGATCCTGTGCGTGCTCAACAGCACCGGGCTTTACCTGATCGGCATCCGGTACGCCCTGCTGTTCGGCATCGTGTCGGCGCTCATCAATCTGATTCCTTACTTCGGCACGCTGGCCGGCGGCGCGGTACCGCTGGTGTTCGCCCTTCTGCTGGAGGATTCACCCCACTACGCCGGTTACGTGGCGCTCTTTTTCCTGGTGATTCAGTTTGTGGAGAACAACATCCTCACGCCCAACATCGTGGGCGGACAGGTGCGCATCAACCCGCTGTTCATCATCCTGAGCCTGATCGTGGGGAGCCTGATTTGGGGGCTGCCCGGCATGTTCGTCGCCGTGCCCTACTTAGCCATGTTCAAGATCATCTGCTCGTACGTTCCGAAGCTGCGGCCCATCTCTTACCTGATCGGCACCAGCGGCACCGAACGCCACGAGCTCACGTGGCAAAAGGTCGCGCGCCTGTGGCAGAGGAGACCCAAAGAGCCTTCCCGGGCTGAGCCGTTTACCTCCCAACCGCACCCAGTTGAATCACCCCCGGTAGGGGCACACCCAAAGGAAGCTTAAAAGTTGAAGCCGGTGCGCAGGGTGTATGGCTGCGGGTAGAACGACCGCGTGGGGTCGTGGTTCAGGTTGTACATCGCCGCCACAGTGAACTGGCCCCGGTTGCCGAGCGGGAAGATCACCCCGCCCCCGATGAACGGGTTGACCGTCCAGGTGCGCTCCTCTCGCTGGGTGTCGCGGTTGAAGTAGCCGATGTTGAGTAGCTCCATCTCGGCCATCGCGAACACGTTGCGGTAGATCGTGTAGCGGGCCAGCGTGCGCGCCCCGTACACCGACCCCTCGGTCACGAAGCCCCGGAAGGCCGTGCGCCGGTAGATGTACGTCAGGCCACCCCCCGCCGCCAGCTTGTCGTTGACGCGGTAGAGCGCCTGCGGCGACAGCTCGACGAAGGTGAAGTTGCCGAACTGCATCCAGAAATTACCGCCGAAGAACACCCGGTCGCGCCAGGGGGCACGGTCGTTCTCGGCGGCTTTCTCGGCGCGTCCCAGCACCTCGCCGGTCGACTCTTCCTCGTCGCCCTCGACGTACTGCGCCCAGGCCGGGGCGGCACACCAGAGCAGCAGGCAGAGCAGGGTGATGGACTTCCACTTCATGTTTGTAAGGTCTTAATGGTGATGAGGAGCAGCCGCCGGCCGGCGCTCCGTTTGTTGATCCGCGTGCGGGCGCGGAGTCGATAAAGTACGCTCTACCTACGGACGGAGCCCCCGGACGGATGCCGAGTGCCCCCTTTTGCCGGCCGAACCCGCAACCTTCGCGGAAACACCGAGTTCAAGGGGTATGCGCCTGAACGTCTGCACCACGGTTTCCGAATCGCTGCCCGAGGTGGCTGCCCGCTTCGATCAGCGACTGTTCGAGCACCTGAGCCCGCCCTTTCCGTCGGTGCGCATCGTTCGGTACGACGGCGGGCAGCCCGGCGACGAGGTGCACCTCGAACTGAGCTTTCTGCTCTTCCGTCAGCCGTGGGTGAGCCGCATCACCACCGCCGAGACCACTGCCGACGAGGTCTGCTTCGTAGACGAAGGCATCGAACTGCCATTCTTCCTCGGCCGCTGGCGACACCGGCACCGTATGTTGGCGCTCTCGGGCCGTCGCGCCGCCATCGTCGACGAGATCGAGTTCGAAGCGCCCGTCCGTTGGCTCACGCCGCTGCTCGCGCCCGTGCTGCTGGGGCAGTTCCTGGCCCGCCGCCCCGGCTACCGCAGCTACTACGACGGCCGTTCGCACTAACCCGCCCCGTTCGGGGTTTGCTTCGCATGTGGGCTCAATACGCGATCATCATCTGCCTGGTCCTGACGGCGGGCCTCTACCTCGGCAGGCTGCTCTACCGGCAGTTCCGACCCAAGCCGGGCGGTGGCTGCGCCAAGGGTTGCGGCTGCGCGGACGCTCCCGCTCCCCGGCCACGCCCCTCCTGAACCCCGTCCTTCCTTAACCCTCTTCCTAATGAGTAAACTACACGCCGCCGACAAGCGGGCCGACGTGCTGCGCGCGACCCTCCGGTTGGTCGGCAAGCACGGCTTCCACGGCACCTCCGTCGCCATGATTCTACAAGAGGCGGGCGCGGGGGCCGGCACCCTCTACCGCTACTTCGACGGCAAGGAGGGGCTGATCGTGGAGCTGTACCGCGAAATCCGCCTGGCCGCCGACCAAGCCATGCTGAACGACGTGGGTGAGGAGTTACCCGTCCGCGAGCGCTTCATGCGGCTCTGGCACAACCGCGCGACGTTTCTTCTGCAAAACGCTGACTATCAGGCCTTTATGGAGCAGTTCGAGCTGTCGCCCTTCGAATTCGCACCCGACGAAGCGCACGAAGCCATTCTGACCAAAGTTGAACTATTCTTCGAAGAGGCCCGCGCTCAGCAATTCATGAAAGACGAGCCCTCGCCGGTACTGGAAGCCATCATCTTCGCTCCTCTACGCCGCTTGGTAACGCTTCACCACCTTGGCAGAATTTCATTTACGGAAGATATGATCCGCAATACCGCCGCCGCCTGCTGGGACGCGGTGAGACGCTAAATTTTTTCTTTACCGATATGAATGAACATTCACTCTTTTAAGAGTGAATGTTCATTCATTATTCTTCGTGGTATCAAATGTCGCTTTCGCAGAGTCAGGTCTTGCTTTGATGATGTCGTAAATGTGGAACTCACGCGCAATGCACTGTTCCACGTGGAACGTTGCTCGATAGCACATTACCGCTCTACTGATC
>JBARYS010000270.1:0-3900 GCA_049648155.1 Catalinimonas sp.
CAGGTGCCCCGCGCCGTCGCCGGGCGTCCAGTGCAGCGAGGCCGAAGTGTTCGTAACCGAGGCCACCCGCAGGTCGCGCGCCGAGCGCGTGGGGGCTCCGAACAGGTCGAAGGCCGGGAAAGCGTCGGCGTCGGCGATGCACCGCCAGGGGAGGGCGTCGAAGGCGGTCCAGAAGGCGTTGCTCCGGTTGTCGATGATGCGCTTGTTGAGCAGCACGGCGAACGTATAGCCGTGGAAGGTGCGCACCAGCAGGCTGGCCGTGCCGTCGAGTGCGCCCGTGTGCCACCAGTTGTTGTTTGCGTTCACCGACCACCCTTTGGCGTAGAAAGAGGCGTTCGCCGAGGGGGTCGTCATGGCGTCGATCGTCGCTGCAGACAGTAGGTCGGGCACCGTGTTGAAGCCGTCGACGGCCACCATCAGGCGCGTCAGGTCGCGGGCGGTGGCGATCCAGCCGCCGTGGGCGTCCATCGCCTCCAGGTTCCAGCCGCCGTACTCCCAAGGCACCAGCTCGCCCGTGCCGTACGACGAAGGGGCCGAGTAGCCGTTGCCTTCGTACTCGCTCTCCCGGGGGTGCTGGTCGGCGGGCAGGTTACGGCCCAAGTGCATGTCGCAAATGCCCAGCGGGGCCAGCACGCTGTCGCGGACGTAGTTGCCGTAGGTCACGCCGGTGGTCTGGGCGATCACCTCGCCGAGCACCAAGTAGCCGACGTTCGAGTAGGCGTAGTCCGTACCCGGTGCGAAGTTCAGCCCCTCTTCCATCAAAAAACGGATCAGCACCTCGCCGCGCACCGGGTTCGCCTCGCCGTACTTCCGGGTGACGTGCAGCGGGAAACCGATGGGGTCGCAGTGGTTCAAGTTCCAGCCGTAGGGCGGCGTGCCGGGCGGCGTGCAGCCCCGGTCCCGGTCCCAACCCGCGCTGTGTTCCAAGAGGTGCTGAATGGTGATGTCCGCCAGCCGTGCGTCGGTGGTCTGCACCTGCGACAGGTACGGATGATCGGCCAGCCGCCCGCCGTTGCCGAACACCTTGTCGTCGAGGTTCAGCCGGCCCTCTTCCACTAGCTTCATCACGGCCACGGCGGTGATGGGCTTCGACACGCTCGCGATGCGGAAGAGGTGGTCGGGGCGGGCGTGCTCCCGGCGGGCCAGGTCGGCGTGCCCGAACCCCCGGTTGTATATCAGCCGCCCGTCTTTGCTGATGGCGACGGTCGCGCCGGGGATGTCGTAGGTATTCAGGAATCGCTCAACGCGCTGGTCGCAGGACGACAGTTGGGGGACGGGAACGCCCGTCTGGGCTGCCGCCGCTCCCGCGAGCAGGAGGGCGGCACCGAGGATAGTCGTTTTCATGAGGTGTATGAGTAGGGGGTGGTGCGGCCTACTGGTTCCGAGGAATCTCCTTCAGAAGGGCCTTGATCTGTTCGCGGTTGGGGTGTTCGGGGTCGAGCTCCTTGAGCGCCGTCCGGGCCCGCTCAGGTTGCCGCGCTTGCAGGTGCGCCAGGGCCACGTACCAGCGGGCCTCTTCCCGGTAAGCCGAAGCGGGGTTGTCGGCCACCTGCCGTAGGTAGAAGAGGGCCGAATCGGGTGCGGTGGCGGCCAGGTAGCTGATGCCCAGGTAATAGTTGAGCGTGTCGTTGTCGGCCAGGGGCAGCCACTGCGCGCGGGCCTCTTCGTACTCGCCCAGCTTGTAGGCGACCATACCTTCGGCAAAGCGCGGCTCGTCGGTCGCGCCGAGGGTGGTGGGCAGTCCCGGCGCGGGCGTGTAGTATGCCGCAAACAGCTCGGACGACGCGTCGGGCCGGAAGAAGTAGCGGCCCGCGATCAGGAGGGCCACGGCGGCGGCGGCACCGATCAGCAGAGGACGCCACATCCGGCGTTGTTTGGCCTTGGGAGCGGCGACGTGGGCCTCCTCGGCGGCAATTTCGGCCAGCGTGCGGCGGACGCCCTCGGTCTCGACGGCCAGGATCAGTTGCTCCTGCTCGCGCACCGCTTGGTCCAGCGCGTGGTCGTCTTGGCGGTCAGCTTGGAAGCGCGCGCGCTCGTCGGGGTTCATCTGGTCCATCAGGTACGCTTCGATACGGTTGAAGGTCTGTTCGTTCATGACGGGTCTAGTTAGAAGGTGAAGTGCGCGGTTTGGCAGAGGTCGCGCAGGCTCTGCATACAGCGGAATTTCTTGTTCTTGGCCGACGCCTCGCCGATGCCCTGGTGAGAGGCAATGGCGCGGAGCGACTCTTTGCGGTAGTAGAAGCGCTGAAGCAGGTCTTGGCACTGGTCGCCCAGTTGCGCAAATAGTTGCTGGAACTGCTCCTGCCGCTCGCGGTCGATCCACTGCTCCAGCGCGTGGCTCTCGGACTGGGTGTCGGGAAGTTGCTCGGTGCTCACCTCCGGGCGGCGGGCGGCCTTCCGCTGGCGGTCCATCCACTGAAACTTGCAAATCTGGGTGAGGTAAGTGCTAAGCTTGACCCCCTCGCGCAGTTGGAAGCGGCCGTCGCGGGCGTTCTGCCAGAGGGCAATCACCCCTTCCTGAAACACGTCGCGGGCGTCGTCGTCGCTGCTGCCGTACTCGACCAGGTGGCGGCGGACCATCGGGAACATCCGGCGGTAGATCCACCGGAAGGCGTCGGGGTCGTTGCGCAACAGGCCGTCGTAGAGCTCGCGGTCGGTAGGAGAGTGGGCGGTGAGTGTAGCCATGTCGGGAGGTGCTTAGAGTGAAGAAATGGGTGGTTTATTGGTTGCCGTTGGGCCGTAGGGGTTGGGTCTGCTGCCAATTACCCGGCAGCGTGGCGGGGTTGAAGTTGGCGTCGTCGGTGCCGTAGTAGTCGCCCTGGCCGTTGGTGTACCAGTAGTCGTACTGTCCGTCTTGCTGTACTTGTTGCCCACTCCAATCGTCTTGAAAAGAGCTCTGTTCGTGAATCTGGTCGACGTGGGCATCTTGCGTCGAGTAGCTGCCGCCGCCGGTGTTGGTGCTCCAGTCGCTGCGGAAGTCGCTCATCCACTGCTGGTGGCGCTGGTCGTTGGCTTGTTGTTGTCCACGCATCCGCTGCTGATGAGCGTCGAACATCTGCTGCCGGGTCGCCATGCGCTGCTGGTGCCGATACTGCTGCCGCTGCATCTCTCGTTGGGAGAGCTGCGCCTTTTGCTGCTCGTACCGGGGGTTGGGGCGGTAGCTCTGGTCGATGGCTTTGCTGACGGCCACGGCTGCATCCACCCCCCCGGGAGGCGTCAGCACCGCCGAGCTTGCGACCAAACCCGTGCCCCCGTCGTTGATCACGCGCATGGCCAGCACCTTGCCTTCGACGGCGCGGCCGTCCGTGGTGCCGCGCACGTCGCGCTCGTACAGCTCGATTCTTTGGTTGGGGAACTGCCGCCGTACCTCGTTCGATACTTCCTGATCGCTGCTCAGCCAGGCGGGACTCAGTTCGCGGATGTGGATCCGGCGGCTCAGTTGGGTACGGACCAGCTTCTCCCAGGCTTGGTCGAACGAGGAGGCCACGCCTCCGCCCTGTTGCGCCATCGCGGCGGAGTAGAACTCGACGCCGAGGGTGGTGATCAGCTCTCCGGCCGGTCCCTGAAAGTCCATCACGAACTGGGCGGTCCGGCCCGTCTGGGGGTCGGTGGCGACGTTCTGCCGTAGCTTCCAGCCGGCGGGCACCTCGTAACTGCCGCAGACCATGCGTAGCCCTTGGTCGAAGACCTCGACGCGGCTGCTTTCGGCGATCGTTCCGGCCGATTGATAAGCAGCCTGCTGAGGCTGCGTGGTACTCAAATCAGCTTGCGCACCGGCGTCGGGCGATTGACAGGCACCCAACAGGGCGGCACCGTAAACGAGGGCGAAAGGCAGGTTGCGGAGGAACATAACGGGCGGAGGTTAGGTCAAACTTGCCTCTAGATCGAGACGCCCCACAG
>JBARYS010000271.1:0-2710 GCA_049648155.1 Catalinimonas sp.
CTTGGTGCCCTACGTGGCCACCTACACGATCTACGGCTCCGGCGACGTCGTGATCGACCACCGCATCGAAATGCCCGCAGACTTTCCCGTGCTGCCCCGGGTGGGCGTACGGATGCATCTGCCCGCCGCAGTGAGCCGCATGACGTGGTTCGGGCGGGGACCGCACGAGTCGTACCCAGACCGTAAGTCGAGTGCGGCGGTGGGTCTCTACTCCGGGGCCGTGCGCGATCAGTTCGTGCCCTACGGCCGTCCGCAGGAGAACGGCAACAAGAGCGACGTCCGCTGGGCGGCTTTCACCACGCCGGAGGGGCGCGGGCTGTTCGTCGCCGGCGATACGCTGCTGCACGTCAGCGCTCATCACTACACCCTCGAAAACCTGACGGCCGCCGCGCACCCCACCGACCTCGAGGACGGACCGGACGTGACCGTAAACCTGGACCTGCATCAGGCGGGCCTCGGCGGCGACGACAGTTGGTCGCCCCGCACGCACCCGGAGTACCAGATCACGCCCGGCACGTTCCGCTACCGCACGCGCCTGCGCCCCGTGGCCCCGGGCGGCAACTTGTTGGAAGCCACGACCTACCGGCTGCCGGGCGTCGACGAGGCAGACTAAGTAGCCGGTGAACTAAGCCTGTAGAAACCGAGGTGACGCGCACCTACTCTACCAGCCGCGCGTTGACGGCAAACCGGACGGAGTCGCGCAGGATCAACTTCTGGTAGCCGCGCACGCCGTAGGACCGCACCAGGTGCGTAGTCGAGTCGCAGAACAGCTCCAGCCGCCGCCGGGAGTCGTAGAGAACGTTGCGGTTGCGTAGGTCGACTCGTAATTCGTGCAGGTGCTCGCCGCGCAGCAGTAGCTCCAAGCGATCCACGGGGAGGTCTTCGTCGCGCGCTACGTAGGTGACGCGTCGCTCCTCGCCCCGTCGCACCGTGTCGATCCGGTAGCGGTCGCGCCAGGCCGGGCGATTCAGGTCGGCGGCCTCGAAGGGGGCCAGCTCACGCGCCCAGTTGACGGCTCCGGCGACGGTCCGCTCCTCACGGCCGTTGAGCAACACGGTTTTTCGCACCGTCGCGCCGCTTTCGGTCAGACGAGTTGCTTGTTTCTCCAAAAATTCCGCCACGTCGAAGTAGTGCTCCCGGCCGATTTCCGACGGTGCCTCGACGCAGCCCACCAGCACGAGCAGCCCCATTAGCCACGCCCACCTCATGCTTCGGCAGGTTGGGGGGCGAGCAGCGACTTTCCGGTCATCTCGGCGGGTGCCTCCACGTCCATAATCGCCAGCAGGGTGGGGGCCACGTCGCCGAGCACGCCGTCGCGCAACGCCCCGTCGTAATCGTCGTCGACCAGGATGCAAGGCACCAGGTTCGTGGTGTGCGCGGTGTTGGGGGTGCCGTCTGCGTTCACCATGAAGTCGGAGTTGCCGTGATCGGCGATGATCAGCACCGCGTAGCCGTGCTTGCGTGCCACCTCGCACACCGCCTCGGCGCAGCGGTCGACGGTCTCACACGCCTTCACGGCCGCTTCGAACACACCCGTGTGGCCCACCATGTCGGGGTTGGCAAAGTTGAGGCAGACGAAATCGGCCGCCTCCCGCTCCAGTTCGGGGATGATCTGGTCGCGGATGTCGGCCGCGCTCATCTCGGGTTGCAAGTCGTAGGTAGCTACCTTCGGCGAGGGGCACATCAGGCGGCGCTCACCGTCGAACTCAGCCTCGCGTCCGCCCGAAAAGAAGAACGTCACGTGCGGGTACTTCTCGGTCTCGGCGATGCGAATCTGTTGCTTGCCCGCCTTGCTCAGCACCTCGCCTATGGTCTGGGTGAGGTTCTCCTTCTCGAACATCACCCGTACGCCCTCGAACGTGTCGTCGTAGCGCGTCATCGTGACGTAGTAGAGGTCCAGCGGCGCCATCTCTTGTTCGGGAAACGCCCGTTGCGTCAGCGCTTGGGTGATCTCGCGGCCCCGGTCGGTGCGGAAGTTGAAGCACAGCACCACGTCGCCGGTCTCGATCTTGGCCAACGGTTCGCCCCCCTCGGTAACGACGACGGTGGGCGCGATGAACTCGTCGGTCACGTCGGCCGCGTACGACGCCCGCAGCGCCTGCACGGGGTCGTCGGTCGCCTCGCCCCGGCCCCGCACCAGCAGGTCGTACGCCTTACGCACGCGCTCCCAGCGCTTGTCGCGATCCATGGCAAAGTAGCGCCCCACCACCGAGGCGATGCGCCCGCCCGTGCCCCGTAAGTGCGCTTGCAGCTCTTCCAGGTAGCCCGCCCCGCCTTTGGGGTCGGTGTCGCGCCCGTCGGTGAAGGCGTGCACGTAGACGTCCCGCAGGCCCGCCTCCGACGCCAGCGTGCAAAGCTCCTTCAGGTGATCGAGGTGGGAGTGGACGCCACCGTCCGACACCAGCCCGATTAGGTGCAGCTTCTTATGCTCGTCGCGGGCGTAAGCGAACGCCTCGCGCAGCGTTTTGTTCTCGCCGAGGGTGTTTTCTCTTACGGCCTTATTGATCTTGGCGAGGTCCTGGTACACCACCCGCCCCGCCCCGATGTTCATGTGGCCTACCTCTGAGTTGCCCATCTGTCCGTCGGGCAGCCCCACGGCCATGCCCGAAGCGTCTAACTTGCTGTGCGCGTAGCGGTTGTAGAGCCCATCGACGAACGGCGTTTCGGCCTTCGCGATGGCCGAAACTTCGGGCTGCGTGGCGATGCCCCA
>JBARYS010000272.1:0-5640 GCA_049648155.1 Catalinimonas sp.
ACGCTACCCCGCTCCCCAACGACTACGGAGCCTTCCGCGACTGGCTCGGCGGTGTGGTGGGCGTGGCCCCCGACGCCGCGAGCGTCGCCAACTCAACTCCATCTTAAGCCCCTGCCGCCGTGTCAGAATGGATCAAAGTGTTCGCCCCGGCCACCATCGGTAACATCGGCCCCGGCTTCGATGTGCTCGGGCTGTCGGTTAAACACCTGGGCGACGTGGTGGAGGCCCGCCGTACCGCCGCCGACGTAGTCATCAGCGAAATCGAGTCGGACACGCCCCTGAGTAGTGACGCGCGGCAGAACACGGCGGGCATCGCGGCGCAACAGGTGCTCGACCTGCTCCGCATTGAGGGGGGCGTAGAGCTGAAAATTCGCAAAGGTATGCCGTCAGGCTCGGGGCTGGGGTCGAGCGCGGCCTCGGCGGCGGCGGCGGCCTTTGCCGTCAACCATCTGTACGGCAACCGGCTCTCTAAGGAAGAGCTGATCCTGCCCGTCACCCGCGCCGAGGCGCACGTCTCGGGCGACTTCTTCGCCGACAACACCGCGCCCTGTCTGCTGGGAGGAGCCACGCTGACGCGCTCCTGCCTGCCGCTCGACGTGACGAAGGTGGGCTCAATCAAGAGCCTGCGCATCGTGCTGGTGACCCCCGAGCTGGTGGTGCTGACTAAAGAAGCCCGCGAGCTGTTGCCGCAACAAGTGCCGCTGAAGGACTTTGTCTTTAACATGGCCAACTCGTGTCTGATCACAGCCGCGTTCGCTAAAGACGACTACGGGCTGTTCGCGCGGAGCCTGCACGACGTCGTGGTGGAGCCGGCGCGGGCGTCGCTCATCACGGGCTTCGCCGACGTCAAGGCCAACGCGCTGAAGGCCGGGGCCGACGGCGTGGCCATCTCCGGCTCCGGTCCGACCGTCTTCGCCATCACCGACGACCCGCGTAAGGTGCGCTTCATCGAAGACGCCATGCTGCGGACCTTCCGGCTGCACGGCGTGTCTGCCCGCAGCGTCATCACCGAAGTCGACGACGAGGGCACGCGGCTGGTTGATTGATCTTTCAGTTGCTGGGGTACCGGTTTACTGGATCGCCGGGTTGCCCAATTGCTTCGCGGCGTAGCGAGAGATCATCTTCAATCACTTGCTGATCCGTAGGGCCGCCGCTTTTAGCTCATTTGCTGACCCTTGAGACTGCCGCCTTCGGTGCGCGTGCGGCTCCACGCCCCGGTTCGGCGCGCGTAATTTTCCCCGGCCCGGGCAACGTCCGCACGCGGGGGCGCGTCTCTGTGTTGGATTCCAAATATGAAGGCCGAAGAATACTACATTTGGGAGCGGCGCGTCATTGAGGAATGCCGCTGCGGAAAGCGTGACGCCCAGAAGCAGCTCTACGAGCACTTTTACGGCGAGATGCTGGGTGCGTGCATGCGCTACACCCAAGATCGTGAGGAGGCCGCCGAAATTCTGAACGACGGCTTCCTGAAGGTTTTCACTCGCCTGGCGCAGTACGACACACACAATTCGCTGCGGGGCTGGATTTACCGGATCATGGTCAACACGGCCATCGATCACTACCGCCGCAGCCGCCGGCACCCCTACACGCTCGACATTGAGCACGCCCGCGAGAAACAAGTCGACAATCAGATCATCGCCGACCTGTCGCAGGCTGACTTGATGCGCTTCGTGCAACGCTTGCCCGACTCGTACCGGATGGTGTTCAACCTCTACGTGATCGAGGGCTTCCCCCACCAGGAGATCGCCAAGAAGCTGCGCATCACCGAGGGCACATCGCGGTCGCACCTGGCGAAGGGCCGCTACAAGCTGCAGCAGATGCTGAAGCAACACTCGTTTTCTGACTACGAAAGGTATGCAGGATAAAGAATTTGACGACCAGGTACGCCGCCGTCTGGCGGGCTACCGTCCTGATTATCACCCCGGCGACTGGAATCGTCTGGAGGGGATGCTCAGCGGGGTGGAGAGCGCCACGCACGCCCACGCCGTTCGTCGCCGGCGCGCCTACGCAATGCTGACCTCCTCGCTGTTGCTCAACTTGATCTTTTTGGGCGGTCTGCTCTGGCAGGTGCGCCGGCCCGGCACCCCACCACCCACCGCCCCGCTTGCGACCGTCACGCCGCGCACGCTGTCCGTGACGCCCGCCCTGGCGGCACCCTCTGCCCTCTCTGCCGGTGAGCGCATGAATACCCGACGGAGCGCCGACGCCGCACCCGACGCTCGCGTACGTTCGGCTCAAGCGCAAGGAGCACACGGCGTCGGTGCCGTAGGTACGCCCACCACCGACCGCACTTCCCCACCGATCGCCGGGTCGGTACGGCCCGCGTCCGAACGGATGGTGCCGACACCGATCACCGGGCTGAATTTTCACCACCTCCACCCGGTAGGACTGCCGTCGGATCACTGGGTGCGCGTCGGCGCGATCGCCCGCCGGGGTGATCTGGAGACGGCGAACGCGTACGTACGGGAAGACGCCCCGGCGCTCGCCGAAGCAGATGAGATCACAAAACCCGCTAAAGGCGAGGCGCAGGACAGAGCGAAGGTACCGGCGATCAGCCGCTGGCAGGTGGGAGCGTACGCCTCGCCCGACTACAACTGGACCAACTCGGGCACCCACTCGGCCCCACGTTATTCGGCGGGGCTACTCGTCCGACGGCGGCTGGGGGCACGCTGGGGCGTAGAGAGCGGGTTGGCCTACAGCCGGAAGACTTTCTGGCGCCAGGACTTCCGCCAACAGACGCTCGCGCTGAGCGCCACCCCGGTGCCCCTCGTGTCGCACGGTGGGCACTCCTACGGGCTGGACGTGATGCGCACGCACATGCACCAGATCGAAGTGCCGCTCAGCGTGAGTTTGCGTTTGGGGGCCTCGGCCCGCCAACCGGCGTGGCTGCGAGCGGGCGTAGTGGCCGCCGCCGTTGCGCGTCGGGAGCAGCACTATGAGTACGTACCCATTGTCACCAGCACCGGGCGTCAAGTATTCAGTGCAAGCGCTCCCACGTCGCTTACGCGCGTCGAGCAGAGTAGCCCGTCGCTCTATGCGGCCCTGCAGGTGAGTGCGGGCAAGTCGTGGGCGTTGGGCAGACGCCTGCAACTGGAGCTGGCTCCATACTGGCAGATTCCCGTGTCTCGCTCCACGCCGGAGCGCCGCCTGCCGATAACGGCCGGGATTCAGACGCGCCTGTGGCTCCCGATGAGTCCGTGACCGGCACTGTTCTTGGCAACAGACTTCCGACGGCGCTTTTTGCTCCGAAGTCTTAACCTTCTTCAGGCTCTTTCAACACAAGGTTTAGCCTGAACCAGCGGCGGCGCCGGAGACTCTTCCGGCGTCGCTTTTTTGTGCCCGCGCACCTCCCCTCTTCTACGGTTACGCCCGAGATATTACGCCCTGACACTCAGCGTGGTAGTAATTACTATATTCATAACTGTAATAACAACATCAGCCCTATGAAGTTTTTCCTACCCCTGCTCTTGGCGTTGACTACCGGCGCACCTCGGGCATGGAGCACACCACCGGAGAGAGAAGCCACGCAGACCAACGTGGCGAAGGACGCCGCGACTAAAGCCGACGCCGCGACGGTCGCCGAAAATGAGAACCTGATCTACAGTGTTTTCATCTACCACTTCACGAAGTACGTCAAGTGGCCCGCCGACAACCGCTACAGTTCAGGCGATTTTGTGATCGGCGTGCTGGGTAACACGCAGATGATGTCGGAGTTGCAGAAGATCGCCGCCACGAAGAAAGTTGACGATCGTCAAATCGTCATTAGGCAGTACCAGTCGGTTGGGGAGATCGACGACATCTGCCACATGCTCTACCTGCCCCCCGGTGCGAGCGATGAGTTTGAGAACGCCGAAAAGAAGGTGCGTTACGCCAGCACGCTGCTGATCACGCACCGGGACGGCTTGGGCACGGCCGGCAGCCAGATCAACTTCATCAAGCAAGAGGGAAAGCCCCGCTTCGAACTCAACGAAATTTCGATGGCTAAAAAGCAACTGCGCTTCGCCGTGGCCCTGAAGTCCATCGCGGTGGTCCTATAAGCCCAACGTAAGAAAAGTGCAAAAGCCGGCGGCCCTAGTGGGGCCGCCGGCTTTTGTTTTATACAAGTAAGCCGCAACACAGTAGAGACTAGAAGCTCTGATCTGTCTATCAAGCGCGCTTTTAATTGACTTTATAAGAAATAACGGACGATCATCACGCGTATGATTCCCTCATCATACGGCGCGGGTATTGCCTGTCCCCCCGCCCCAACTTTGCCGGCATAAATATCAACCCGTTATGAGATCTTCCCTGAATCTACCGGTAGTAATCGCCGTGAGCGTGGTCCTCGCGTGGGCGGCACCGTTGAACGGAGCGCCTCCCCCCGCCCCGCTCGGAAGCACTGCCGCCGCAGCCGAGGACGAGAATCTGATCTACAGTGTTTTCATGTATCACTTTACCAAGCACGTCAAGTGGCCTGACGAGGAGCGCTACCAGACCGGCGACCTGGTGGTCGGCGTGCTGGGCGACACCCCCATGATGACTACGATGCGGGGCGTGTTGGAGAAGAAAACGGTCAACGGACGTGGCATCACGGTGCGCCGGTACGGCTCGCTCGACGAAATCAGCGGCACCTGCCACATCCTTTACCTACCGCCCAACGCGAGTGATCAACTGGCGGCGGCTCAGAAGCAGACGCGGCACGGCGGCACGCTGCTGATCACGCACCGGGACGGCTTGGGCACGGCCGGCAGCCAGATCAACTTCACGCACCAGGGCGGCAAGCCCCGTTTCGAGCTGAACGAAGGAGCGATGACCGAGCAGAAGCTACGGTACACGGTGGCCTTGAAATCCATCGCGGTGGTCCTGTAACCGGCAACCGTAGTGAGACAAGAAAGCCGAAGTCCCCGGGGGCACCTTCGGCTTTCTCTTTACAGTTCGCCCGTCGACTTGGGGGTAGCCTAGGTCGTTCCGGCGATGGCTCCCGTTCGACGCGCGCCCCCCGTCAACCGAGCGGACTAAGACCCGCTGCTGGGTCCAGGAGGCGGCTGTCCTTCGTCTCGGCGAAGCTAGGCGGCCATCGCTTCGCGCAGGCGGCAGTGCAGCTCCCATGCCTTTGGAGTACGATGCTCACCGACGCAGTTTCCCGGTTTTCTTGAGGCCCGTTACGCGCCGTACATTTTTAGCATCTCTTGCAGCGTTGCCAGCGTATCGGCCTCGGCGGTGGGTTTGTCGTGCCGCCATCGCAAGATGCGCGGAAAGCGCAGCGCCACCCCCGACTTGTGCCGCTTCGACGACTGGATGCCCTCGAAGCCGATCTCCATCACCAGCTCGGGCGTGACGGTGCGCACGGGGCCGAACTTCTCGCGCGTGTTGCGCTTCACGAACGCATCCACGCGGCGCATCTCGGCGTCGGTCAGGCCGGAGTAAGCCTTCGTGAACGGCACCAGATTGGGGCCGTCCCAGACGGCGAACGTGTAGTCGGAGAAGAGGTCGGCGCGGCGACCCGTACCCCGCTGGGCGTAGATCAGCACGGCGTCGATGGTGAGCGGCTCGACCTTCCATTTCCACCAGTCGCCCCGGGGGCGGCCGGCGCGGTAGGGGGCATCGAGGCGCTTCAGCATCAGCCCCTCGGCGCTGACCGCGCGGGCACCGTCCCTGAGC
>JBARYS010000273.1:0-6646 GCA_049648155.1 Catalinimonas sp.
ACGCACCACCACGACCAATACGTTCAGTAGGTCCAGCGCCCGAATTTGACCCAAAATCGGGTCGCCCGCCGAGTGGTTCGGCTCGCCGTCGTCGTTGGCGCGGTAGCTCTTCTCTGCGTCGTTCAGCACCCAGGCGTAGCAGTGGTGGCGCGCGTCGTGAAATTGACCGCGCAGGTCGTCGAGGACTTCTCTCACCGCCGTGCGGTCGTCGACCGGCCGGGCAAAGGCCAGAAAGCGACTGCCCTTCTCTTTGTAGAGGGCTTCGCCGGGGCCGGACAGAGTGCGGTAGACAGGTTGCATCCAAACAAAGGTACCCGCCCGGTGGGGCAGACTACGCCGTGGTGCCGCCGCAGCTCGAGCCCGCCCCGGCCGTGCACCCGAAGCAGTGGCGGTTGACGACGATGGCGCGGCGCTCCAGCCGCTCCTGGTCGAAGTCGCGGATGTGGTTAGTGGCAGCAGCGGCCACGGGTAGTTCGAGCATCTGGTTGAAGTCGCAGTCGTAGAGCTGACCGTCCCATCCCACCGAGAGCGTGTTGCGGCACATCACGCCCGGCACCGCCGTGGGGTTAAAGGCGTCGATGAGCTTTTCGAGGTAGTCTTCGTACTGCTCGCTACGCACGAGGTATTCAAGGAAGCGGCTGATCGGCATGTTGGTGATGGCGAACAGTTGGTGGAAGCGAACGTCGTAGTCGTCGAGCAGCTTCCGGCGAAATTCGCGCTCCAGCTCCTGCTGATCGGCGGGCAGGAAAGCACCGCTTGGGTTGTAGACCAGGTTCAGCTTCAGAGGGCCGCCCGGCTGACCGTACCCCACCGCGTTAAGCATCCGCAGCGCCCGGATCGACTTTTCGAACACTCCCTCTCCCCGCTGGGCATCGGTGCGGCGCGCGGAGAAGTGCGGCAGCGACGAGACCACCTCCACGCCGTGGGCGGCGAAGAACTCGGGCAGGTCGCGGAAACGCGGGTTCGCCAGAATGATGGTCAGGTTGCAGCGCACCATCACGTGCCGCCCCAGGCGGTGAGTCTCCTCCACGAACCAGCGGAAGTCGGGGTTCATTTCGGGGGCGCCGCCGGTCAGGTCGACGGTTTGAATGTCGCTCACCGCCAGCGCGTCGAGGCAGTGCTGCATCGTCTCGCGCGTCATGATCTCCTTGCGGTCCGGACCGGCATCCACGTGACAGTGGGCACACGTCTGGTTGCACATCTTGCCCATGTTCACCTGCATGATTTCGGTACGGACGGGCCGCAGCGGTAGAAAATCCAGCGGGGCGAGGCGATCCTCAAAGCGCGGCAGATCGGGCGCTTCGAGCAGCTCAATCTGCGTGGCGGAATCGGCGTAGGCGTGCGCACGAGCACGGAGCGATTTATTCATGGGTGGGGGGTTGGTCCGTGGTCGATGGTCCGTGGTTGCTATCCTGAACCCTGTCTCATGGATGACTGATGCACAGCGTACGGCAAGACTATCGACTAACAACTACATCATCATCTTCTTGGCCTTGTTCATCATCTGCACGCCGTGCACGAGCGAGGCCCCCCCTCGGATGGCAGCGGCGACGTGCACGGCCTCCATCATTTGGGCTTCGTCGGCTCCTTTTTCCAGCGAGTCGCCGGTGTAGGCATCAATACAGTAGGGGCACTGCACGGCGTGCGACACGGCCAGGGCGATCAGCGACTTCTCACGGGCCGTGAGGGCACCGGGCTTAAACACTTCGCCGTAGTAATCGAAGAATTTCTTGCCCAGTTCGGGCTGAAAGTCGGAGATGTCGCCGAACTTCTTCAGGTCGGCCGGGTCGTAGTAGGTGTTGTTATCCATAGCGTCGTGTGGTCGTATCGTTTGGTTAAATCCCCATCGGGATAACAGCGAATATACGACGCGACGCTTCTTAGCGGACTTATCCCCCACGGCACCAGGTCCG
This sequence comes from Catalinimonas sp., assembly GCA_049648155.1. Lineage (GTDB taxonomy): Bacteria > Bacteroidota > Bacteroidia > Cytophagales > Flexibacteraceae > JBARYS01. The sequence goes on from JBARYS010000273.1 coordinate 1,914, forward strand.
GGGGCTAACCGATCTCGATGACCACATCGTCGGTGAGCGGGCGGCCTACGCAGGTTAACACGTAACCCTCGTCGAGCTCGCGCTGCGACAGCCCCTCCATCTCGTCAAGATGGACCTTGCCCGACAGGCAGCGCCCCCGGCAGGCGGTGCAGAGTCCGCTCTGGCACGAGTAGGGCAAGTCGAGGTCAAGGTCCAGCGCGGCATCGAGGATGGTCTGGTCGGGCTTTACCTCGAAGGCGTGCTCCTCGCCGTCGTAGCGCACCGTGACGCGGTGGGTTTCGCCCCCACCACCAGCGGCGGTTTCGTACGCCTCTTGGCGCGCGTCTTCGTCGACCGTCACCACGAACGACTCTTTTCTGATCTGCTCCTTCGGCACGCCGAGCTCCTGCAACTGGGCGATTACCGTCTGCATCATCCCCTCGGGGCCGCAGACGAAGTACTCCGTGCCCGCCGGGCGGGGCGGCATCTGCTCGAAGGCGTCGGCCAGCACAGTAGCGTCGATCCGCCCGGCGTAGGCCTGCGCGAGGCTCTCGTGGCTCGGGCCCGGGTGCGTTTCGAGCACGTGCGCCACCTGAAAACGGTGGGGGTGCTCGTCGCACAACTTATGGATGCGCGCCTGGAAGATGATCGAGTCGACGTCGCGGTTGGCATAGACGAGCGACACCTGGCTCTCCGGCTCGCGGTGCAGGAGGGTCTTGGCTAGCGAGATGAGCGGGGTGATGCCGCTGCCCCCGCCAAACAGAACCACGTGGCGCGGCGTGGTGCTCTCGTCGATGGTAAACTGCCCCGACGGGGGCAACACCCTCAGCCGGTCGCCGGCGCGCAGTTGGTCGTTAAGGTAGTTCGAGACCTGCCCGCCGTCCACCCGCTTCACCGACACGACCCAGTCGGCGTCGGTGTGGGGAGAAGAGGAGAGCGAGTAAGAGCGCCGCACCTCCTCACCGTTAAGGTCGATGATAAGGGTCAGAAACTGCCCTGAGCGGTAGGTGAGCCCGGCGGGCGCTTCGAAGTGAATGCTGATGGCGTCGGGCGTTTCGCGCACGACCTCTTTTACCGGTAGTTCGAGCGGTTGGTTCGACTTGCCGGTGAAGAGCTGTTTGAACTGTTTGAACATCGTCGGGATAACGAACCGCGCCCGCATCTGGTTTTTCGGAACGGGCCGCCCGCCCGCCGGAAGCGACTGACGCGGCGGGCGAAGGGTAACTTAGACTGCTTACAAATTGACTTTCAGCGCAACCAAGGGCCACTTTTGCACTTATGATACCACAGGAAGGCTCCAACCGAGTCGCCGCTTAACATTCGATCACCCAACGAGAATAACACCATGGAGAAGCAATTGAAAAACACCCGCGACGAGAAAGCTACGCCCCAGACGCAAGTGTGCCCCCGCTGCCAGGCCAATGCCGTGCAGCCGTGCCACGCCCCCGCCGACACGCAGTGTCCGCGCGGACCGGAGCGCAAAACCAACGCGTAAGCAGATCACACGATCTTTTAAGATAGAGAGGCGACCATCCCGGATGGTCGCCTTTTTTTGTGGCCTGTTGTCCGAAGGCCCACGCCGATATTACCCGCTATGCAACCACTCGTCATCATCGGTAGCGCACGGCCCCGAGGCAACACGCGCCGCTGGGTCGACCAGCTCTTTCAGGAACGTCCGCATCACCTGATCGACCTGCACCGGCGGCCGCTCACGCCGTACGACTACACCCACCGCTACCCGGACGATGATCCGTTCGGAGAGATCGTCGGGGCGATGCTGGACACCCGGCACATCGTACTGGCCACGCCGGTTTATTGGTACGCCATGAGCGGGGTGATGAAGGACTTTTTCGACCGGCTGACCGACTTGCTGATAGTCCGTAAGGAAGCGGGGCGCAAGTTGGCGGGCAAGCAGTTGTGGGTACTGGCGACGGGCTCGGACGCACGGGCTCCGGAGGGCTTCTGGGTGCCTTTCGAACGGACAGCCGCCTACTTCGACATGCACTTCGGCGGCTCGTGCTACCGGTCTGCGTGTGACACGTCTTCTATTGCCGATGCGGAAAAAGCCTTTCTAGAGAGCCTTTATGCGTAAGCACCACGGCCGGCGGAAGCGCGCTGCTTCCACCAACCGGCCGTTTTCTACTTGTCTATCAACGCGCACCTACCGCACCTCGAAGTCGAAAGGAATGCGCGCCTGCGGTCCCTGCATCTCGCCGATCTCCTCGATCTGTTGCACCAGCGGGGCCCAGATGCCGAAGCGGCGCTCCATGGCCCACATGCGGTACTGCTCCTCGCCCTCGTCGGTGAGTTGTTCGAGGAAGTTCTTCTGCTCGGGCAGCGGGCGGATGCGGTAGTCGTCCTCGTCGAGACCGGCGGCAGCGGCGGCCAGCGCCACGGCGTCGTCCAACCCGCCGAGCACGTCCACCAGCCCCCGGTCGATGGCCTCTTGCCCAGTCCAGACACGCCCTTCGGCCAGCGTGCGGACGGAGTCGAGCGGCAGGTCACGCCCCCGGGCCACTTTGGTCAGGAAGGTCTCGTAGACGGCGTCGGTGCGGCGCTGCAAGATGGCGCGCTCGGCGTCGGTCAGCTCGCTGGTGGGCAGCCCTAGGTCGGCAAAGGGGGCCGTCTTCACCATACCGGTGGTGACGCCCAGCTTCTCGTTGAGCAACTCCTGCGCGTTGAACAGCAGCGAAAACACCCCGATGGAGCCGGTCAGGGTAGTTGGTTGCGCCACAATGGTGTCACAAGCCATCGCCATGTAGTAACCGCCTGAGGCGGCCACCGTCGACATCGAGGCGATCACGGGTTTCTCCTCGCGGGTCAGTTGGATGGCCCGCCACATCACGTCGGAGGCGATGGCGCTGCCACCGCCCGAGTTGATGCGCAGCACCACGGCCTTCACGCGGTCGTCGTCGCGCAGCTTGCGCAGCTCGCGGGCGATCTGGTCGGCGCCGATCACGGTCTCGCTGCCCTCGCCGCTGACGATGTTGCCCGAGGCGAAGAGCACCGCCACGCGATTTTGCGACTTGCTGACCACTTGCACAGGGGCGGCCTTGCGGTAGCGTTCGTACGCGATAAATTCCACCTCTTCGTCTGCTTCCAGTTCGAGGCGCTCGCGCAGCAGCGTCAGCATCTCGTCGTAGTAGCCCACCTTCGTGATCAGCCCCTTGCGCGCGGCCTCGTCGGGGAAGGGCAGTCCACCCTCTTCGGCGACGGCGCGTAGCTGCGCGGGCGTTTTGCCGCGGCCTTCGGATACGAGTGACAGGTAGCGTTCGTAGATGCTGGTGATGAACGAGGTGATCTGCTCGCGGTTGTTCGGGCTCAGCTCCTTCTCGGTGAAGGTCTCGCCCGCGCTCTTGTAAGTGCCCGCGCGGATCACGTACGGCACCACGCCCAGCTTTTCGAGTGTGCCTTTAATGAACGTCGGCTCGACGTAGAGGCCGTTGAACTCCATGACGCCTTCGGGGTTAAGCATGATCTCGTCGGCCACCGACGCCAACAGGTAAGCGCCCTCGGTGTAGAATTCGCCGTAGGTCACGATGAACTTGCCCGACTCTTTGAACTCCATCAGGTCATTGCGCAGCTCCTCGATCTGGGCGTAGCCGCCCTGCACCACCGCCACGTCGAGGTAGAGGCCCCGGATACGGTCATCGACGGCGGCGTTGCGCAGCGTCCGGCGCAAGTCGTAGAGGCCGATGCCCTCTTGCTGGGCGAACAGCGGCACGTTCAGCCCTTCGAAGGGGTCTTCGGGCGCGCGTTCCAGCAGAGGCTTGTCGAGCTTCAACCGCAGCACCGAGCCGTCTTTGACCTCCACGGTTTCGCCGCCGGCCGTCGCCGCGATGCCCCCGACGATAAATAGGGCGAGGATGATAAAGAGCATCAGCCCGACGATGGTCGCCAGCACGTATTTCAGGAATGAGAGCATAAGTTTGAAAACAGGGGTTAGGTGCGTAAAGTTATGCGCACGTTGCACAAAAGCTCCCTCCGCCTGATGCAAGACCCTAAAGACCCGCTGACCTGGCTGATTTTAGGTGGCAACCTGGGCAATGTACGCGCGAACCTGGCGCGGGCGCGGGCGCTTCTCGCCACCTGGGCCGGGCCTCTCGTCGCCCGCTCGTCGCTCTACCGCACCGCCGCCTGGGGTATGGCCGACGCTCCCGACTTCCTCAACCAGGTCGTGGGGGTGCGCACGCCGCTTGCGCCCGGGGCGCTCTTGCGCGTGGTGCAAGACGTGGAAGCGGCGGCGGGGCGTACGCGCGAAGAGGGCGTACGGTGGGCGTCGCGCACGCTCGACGTGGACATCCTAACCTACGGCGACCGCATCGTCCGCACCGACACGCTGCGGGTGCCGCACGTCGATCTGCCCAACCGCCGCTTTGTGCTGGTGCCGCTGGTGGAAGTTGCGCCCGGGTGGGTGCATCCGGCGCTGAAGCTGACGGCCCGCGCGCTGCTGGACCGCTGCCTCGACCCGCTGACGGTGGAAAAAGTTGCCGACTGATTAAACCTTCGGTCCGTGGGCAGCTCTTACGCCACGTGTCCCCCGCACCTGTGTCCGCACCTCCAACCGAGCACCTTCCCGACGACGCCCTACTGGAACGCTTCCGCAACGAGGCGACACGGCGGCAGGCGTTCCAACTGATCGTGCGCAAGTACCAGCGGCGGGTATACGGCCACATCCGTAAGATGGTGATCGACCACGACGATGCCGACGACCTGACGCAGGAGACGTTCTTGAAGGTCTGGCAGCACCTGTC
>JBARYS010000274.1:0-2528 GCA_049648155.1 Catalinimonas sp.
GTTATTGATTAATATTGAAAGATTTTTTACTTGATCATCACACACCCATGACCACTCGTTACGCGCTCGCTGCCGCCCTCATGATCGGATTCACGGCCGTCCAGGCGCAGGAGATTGCCCCCGCTAAGGGGACACCAACCAACGTCAAAACCGAGAAGACCACGCAGAAGCGCCGACCCGCCCCGAAGGTGCAAATGAGCCCCAACGCCGTCGATCGGTCGGAGGCCAATCCAAAGGGGGAGGACGAAGCGGGAAAAGCCCGCCGGAACATCCCCGCAGACGTGCGCGAGGAAGCCGCCGTGCTGACGCAGAAGATGAAGGAAGGCCTCAAGCTGAAGGGCGAGCAGACGCAGGCCGTTCAGGAGATCAACGAGGACATCATCATCCGCAAGCGCGCCGCGCGGGAGCAGTACCGCGACACACCCGCCGAACACTACGAGGCTAACCAGCGCATTGAGCGCGAGCGCGACAAAGCCTACGAACAGGTGCTCAGGCCCAACCAGTACGAGCAGTATCAAGTGTACCGCAAAGAGCAGACACGTCGGTAGAACTTACCCTCGCCCTTTCCCCTGCTCCTCGTCGACCACACGGCGGGCCAGCTCCTCGCACAGCGCGCGGATGTCGGCGGCCCCCTGCTGGTCGCCGGTGGCGAACTCCAGCGTCTCGGCCAGCGACACCATCGTGTTGATGACGAAGCGCTTCATCTCGCCCACCTGCACCTTCTTGTCCCAGATGTTGCGGTTGATGGTCTGGTTCGAGTTGTCGTCCCACAGCGAGAGGGCCAGCGCCTTCGTGTGCGGGGCCACATCGTCGGGGCGGTCGGGCGCGTCCCAGCGGATGCGCTCGGGCACGCCCTTGCCGTCCAGCTCGACGGTGATGTTGATTTCGGAAGTCTTCAAAACGGATCTTGCTTGCGTTAGGCACCCACGCGGGCGGCGGCGCGAAGTTACGGCAGGCGCGCCTTGAACTGGTCGTAGGTGCCGTCGGCCTGGGCGTCGGTGCTACAGTTGATCTCCTGCGCCTTCGCGTTGATGTCGGTCACGCGGTTTTCGGGGTTCGGGTGCGTGCTGAGGAACTCCGGGGGGCGGGCTTGCCCCGACTCGCTGAGCTTCACGAAGAAACCGGCGGCGGCGTTGCAAGCGTAGCCCGGCGTTTCGGCCAGGTACTCGACCGAGGCGTCGTCGGCCTCGCGCTCGAAGCTGCGGCTGTACTGCAACCCCCGCAGGCCGCGCAGCACCTCCACCGTCGTCGAGTTAGCACCGTCGCCCAGAATCACTTGCAGCAGCAGGCTGGTGCCGTACTGGCTCGTCAAGTTGCGCGAGCTGTGGCGCAGGGCGGCGTGGCCCATCTCGTGGCCCATCACCCCGGCGAGCTGGTCTTCGGTATCGAGGTACTTGATCAGGCCGGTGTAGACGTACATGTAGCCCCCCGGCGCGGCGAAGGCGTTCAGCGTGGAGTCGTCGCGGATGATCGTCACCTTCCAAGGAAACGCGTCGGCGTACGGCACCTGCCCCGACGCCAGAATGTTGTCCACCATGCCCCGCAGGTAGGCGTACGCCTGGGGGTAGTCGGCTTCCGGAAGCACGTCGTAGGCCGTGTCCTGCTGAATCTGTTCGTCGAGCTGCCGGCCGAGTTCGATGTCTTCCTCGACGGAAAGCAGGTTGAAGTTGCCGTTCTCGTCGCACCCGCTGAGGGCAACAAACGCGAGGCCGGCGAGTAGAAAGGCGAAAGTCTTCAGGCTGAGTCGCATGGGTCGGTTTTGATCTACGTCCGCCTATCAGAACGTAAACCAGCGGGGTGAGTTAACCCGCGCGCCTTCACCGCTTAGCGACCTCAGCGCATCAGCGGGCTGAAGAAGAGGGCGTTTGCGAACAACTTGTTGGTGCCGTACCAGAACGCCCGGAAATTTGGGTTGTCGGCGAAGCTCACCACCTGCCCCCGGCCGCGCGGCGAGACCACCACGGCCGCCGTGCCGCCCAGCTCCCGCAGGAGCACGGGGTGCGCGTAGCCGGCCAGCAGTGGCGCGTCGGCGTAGCGAAGGGGCACACGCTGGGGGTCCTTTACCTTCTTGAAGAACATCTCGCCGTCGCGAAACAGCGGAATCTCCGCCCGGTGGTAGCCCCAGCCCAGCGGATGCGTGGTGTCAAGCCGCGCCCACACGATGGCCCCGGCAATCCGGCGGGCGCGGCGACGCTCGTCGCGGTCCTCCCAGGCTACCGGCAGCGAGTCGGGCGCGGTTGTCTTGAAGTCCACGTCGATCAGCGACTGATTCTTCGCCCAGCGGGCGGCCCCTTCCAGCGTGATGAGCGTGCCGCCGCCGCTCACCCAGCGGTCGAGTGGAGCCTTCAGGTCGGCATCGTACGTGCCGCTCGTCATCACGATCACGTTGTAGCGGCTCAGGTCCAAGCGCGGCAGCCGGTCGGCCTCGGCCACGGTGCAGGGCACCCGGTAGCGCTGGTCGAGCAGGTGCCAGACCTCGCCGGCGTCGTAGGCACTCACGCCCTCGCCCGCCGCCAGCAGCACGCGGG
>JBARYS010000275.1:0-2671 GCA_049648155.1 Catalinimonas sp.
AACTGGAACGTTGCGCCCGTTTCCACCGCCAGGTCACCCTTCAGGATCATGTTGAGTCGTTCCTGCGTATTGTTAACTGCGTTGGGCGCAATCCGGAAGATGCCCGACTCCACCACGAAATCACCCAGAATGGTCACGACCGGGCTGTTAGGTCCGCCCCGTACGGTTGGGGCGATATTACCCGTACCCAAGTCAACGATGAAGTTACCGTACTTACGCGTCGCCATCGAGGGAGCAACCGCGCCGGCACCGCTCTGCTCGTAGACGAAGTTCGAGTTGTTTTCGAAAACGACCTTCACGACCGGCGTCGGTGCCGCCACGGTGGGAATCGAACCGAAGGGGTTGCCGCCGCTGCGCGAGGTGTACGTCGCGCCGTCGCGGAAGATGGCTACCTCGCCCGTGCCGGTCGTACCGAAAATGTTGCCGGCAAAGCCCGCATCGGTTACTAGCCGAGCACCCGTCTCGAAGACAAACGCACCCGTATCGGCGGCCAGCAGACGGTAGTTAGTTCCTGGGCTGCTGCTGTTACCGACGCGGATGTCACCTGAGATGGAGGCCGTCGCGTTGGTATCGAGTTGCAGCACGAAGGCGACCGGGGTTTGCAGGAAGAGCGCGCTGCCGGCCTCTACGTCCAAGTCTACCGAAGTAGCTCCCTGAATCAGCAGCGTGTCTGCACCGCTTGCGGTGCCTATGATGGAAACGATCGCGCCGTTTTGTACGATCAACCTGCCGATGGTCTCGCTCGGCACGTTATTCATGCCGAACGTATTCAGGGGCAGCGGAGCCGGCATGGCACCATCCACGACCAGAATGTCGGTCGGCCGGGGGCACTCGCGCGCCGGGGTCCAGTTGTCTTCGTTCTGGTAGTCAAAGCTCTGCGAGCCGTCCCAGGTATACTGGCGGGGCTGCCCGTTGGTGGTCGGAATGGAGATGTTGTCGAACACGGCGCTGTCACCGCAGGCGGTACCGGTGCCGTGCTTGTAGGCCGCACCGATGTAGCGCAGGTCGTCGTTGGCATAGGTGCCGTCGATCGCCGTTACGCTCGGCACGTTGCCGTCGGTAATGGTGGCCGGGTCGGCAAAGGTTGAGGTGCCGTCGTTGCGCACCTGGAGGGTCCACTCGTTGTTGCAGGGGTCAAACTGCACCCGCACGCTGTAGAAGGGGCTGGCGGCCGCGCCGTTGAGGGCCTCGGCCGAGGCCACCACGTTGTCGAGGCTGACGCTACCGTCGGTAGTGGAGTTGCGCAGCCCGTCGTCGAACCGTACTAGGCGCACCGGATCAGTGCCGCCGTTCTCACCGATGATCACGGCGTACCCTTCAGCAGGGGTTGTACTAGGAGTTAGGCTATTGGCGCGGAAGTTCGACTCCGAACTGCCGAGCACGAAGGCCGCGCCGAAGTTGGCGGCACCACCCTGACCGCCGTCGGTGCGGGAAGACTGCATGTTGAAGCGCCACTCCAGCGTGCCGGGGGCGTCGGCAAAGGTGGTAGCGTAGAGGCCGGCGGCATCGTAAACGATGTACTCCTGACGGTTTTCGGGCGTACTTCCGCCTGCGGGGCAGGCGTTGAGTACCAGTCGGTTGTTCGCAACTTCGATGCGAGAACTGAAACCAACGCCACCTTCGAACTCATCGTACTCGTCCGTCTGGCCGATGGGCGAGCCCACGTTGTTGTTGTCGGCGCGGTTGAAATCGTCGAACAGCAGGGAGGCGGTACTAGTGGCGGTCAGCACGGCCGACGTACTCGACAGCGTGCCGTCGGTAGCGCCGAACGTGTAGGCACCCGTCTCGTCGACCTCGATACCCGAGAAGTTGGCCCGTCCGTTGACGGCCGCTACCAAGGTACCGTTGTTGAAGTCCACGTTGCTGCCCGTCGGCGAGCCGGTCAGGCTGATCGTCACGTCTTCCGTGTAGTCGACGTCCACGTTGCCGTTGGCGTCCTCGGCAACGACGGTCACGCTGATCGGGTTGTTGACCGGAAACGTGCTCGCGGCCACGAAAGTCAGCTCGGTGGCAATTACCTTAACCTCGTTGGCGTTGCCGTCTGACGTCGCCACGAAAGAAGCTAGCTGTGAGCTTACCCCGGCCCCGCTGACGGTCACGTCGGCGGCGGCAATCTCAAACTGAAAGTTCTCGTTGTCGGCCGTGCCTCCCAGGCTGCTTTTCACCGTCAGGTACATCTCGACCGTCCTAAACGAGACCGCACCGTCGGCCACGCTGATGGGCGTGCTGGGCGTAAAGGTGATCGTGTTGGCCGTCACGACGACGGTCCCGGCGCGGAGGTTGCCGTCTACGAAGAAGGCCACGTCCTGAATGTAGGAGGACCAGTCGTCGACCTCATTGGTGGGGCCTTCGGTGATCTGGATCGATTCGTAGATCGTGGGCAGGTTGTCGGCATCGTCGACGTTGTTGACTCCGTCGAGCAGATCGAACGCCCACACCTTGGTGCCGTCGGCGGGCGTGGTGATGGTGGCGTCGTTCTTAATCGAAGAGATCGTGGCGGCTTCCGAGCCGACCACTGCCAGGATGCGGCTGTCGTTGGCGGCGAAGGCCGCCGGCGCAAAGGCCGCAAGCAGTGCGGCCGCAAAGGCACACGCTCGGGCTGGTGTGTAAGAAGCGTATTTGTTTTTCATGTTTACTGGTGTTGCGTTGGTGTTCCTGTCTGTTGTTGAAA
>JBARYS010000276.1:0-6331 GCA_049648155.1 Catalinimonas sp.
CCAACCTGTCGGCGGGCGGCCTGATTTATCTTCTTAAGGTGTTTGTTGTATTGATAGAGCAGAATGAATACGGGCCAAAAGGCCATACCGATAAAAGCATAGATGCCAGGAAGATCTCCCCCTCTCAGCAGAGGAATGGCCGATGCAAAAACGAGCCCTTTCACCAGCCAGCGGGCGTCAGAGTTGTATCTTTCTCCATAGTGCATAAGGCTAGCGAAGAGCCAACCGTACATAATCGACAAAACGATGATTCCTCCTACTCCTCCCTCACCATAAAACGAACCGTAGATCGTTTGCGAGATTCCTACCGTCCCCCCACCCATGTTATCGTTCAGCCCCAGTTTGTTGACGTACCCCCCTACCGGTTTCGAAGGCCACAGACGACGGGGGATAGGGCGCACTAAAATCTCGAGGTGTTCAGTGCCGTAGTGATAATCCAACAGATCAGGATATACCTGCAATGCCATCATGAAGCCGTCGAGCATGTTCCCGTCTTCGGCGTTCTCGAAACGTCCTAAGGCTAGTTCGGCCTTTTCTTCGGTAGTGAGGGTATCAAGCTTTTGGTATCGAGATACTCCCGCTAGTGCGAACACTGATAGAATTATCACTCCCCCAATTGCGTATATCTGTGCTTTTTTAAAAGGGTGCATGTCGCGGGTGATGATCAACCCGAGAGCAACAGCCCAAGAAAGAAACTTGAAGCGTCCGGAAGCGGAGTAGGACAAACCGGCCGCTATCACGATCAGTCCTGCAAAGATGAGCTTTGATAATCCTTGACGCTTGAGCGTCATGTTTTTGAAGACCAAGTACATCAGTAGAATGATGCCGCCAACGGCCATTCCAAAGAGCAGGAAATAAGAGTTTCCGTACGCAATGCCTCCTCTTACAAAATTACGTGAGATGCTGTTGAAAAACAGAAAGAAAACAAAAATTGCAATTATAGTCGTTCTTCTTTTGAGAAAGAATTGCTTGAAAATGCCGGGATTGTCAATGCGTCGGCGTGATTTATGGGGCAGCCGGAAGCTGATGTACGCTATCATCAAGACTGCCGTTCCAAGCACAAATAAATTTAGCGCCCGTATCGCTAACTCGTCGTTCATGGTAAAGAAATCAACACCTGAAGCGTATGCCACTCGTACCCATTTGACCTGACCGGACTGTACCGCTTCGTAGCGCTGTAGTCCCGTGAGGTAAAGGAAAGCAGCCAGAAGCAACGGGAACTCGTCGTTACGCAACAAGAAGTAGACGATTGCCCCAAGAAGCAGCCCGTATGTGGCCCAAGTCAAGAGTTCAATACTCATCCTTCCATGAATTTAGGCAACACACGTGATAGCCGGGACTGGTACTGACGCCAGTTGAAATCTTTAGCGGCAGACCGTGCGGCTAAACGCAGGCGAGAATAGTCTCCTTCTGCTTGCGTAGTGCGTAGCGCCTGAAGGGTCGCTTGTAGCGCCACGACGTTACGAATGGGGACAAGGTAACCGTTTTCTCCGTTGCGGATCAACGCCTCGCCCGTCGAGTGAGGCGTAGTGATTACCGGCAGGCCCGCTGCCATCGCTTCGACGATGACCAGCCCAAAGCCCTCGAAGAGGGTTGGTAGTACTAAAACATCGTAGTCGGCGTAACGCTGGAACAGTTCTCGTTGAGGTAAGGGCTGGTGGTGGGTATAGTGTCCGGCGTAGGAAGCGAGGGCCCGCCCGCTGCCCTGCACGCCTCCGATCAGATGAAGATCAAACTCACCGGACGGCAGTCCTTTAATGGCTTCCAGCAGGTATTTGATTCCTTTTCGCTGTGTGACCGTACCGGCGTACAACACTTTCAGCGGTCCCCGCCTCCGGTGCGCGAGTGTGGCTTGATCGTACGGTATGCCTGACGCGTCGAAACCTAACGGTAAGGTCACGATGCGCTCGTCAGGCACCCCCACCTCGATCAAAGAACGGCGTGTGAAGTCAGAAGCAGCTACACACCAGTCGGCCCGATGAGGCTCTTCTTCCAAGCGCCGCTCGTAGGCTGAGGGAAAGCTCAGGTTATCGATACTATCGGCCCATTCAGGGTGCAAGCGCGCTTCTTCTCCTAAGATGCGCTTAGCGGCAGTGACGTGCGCCGTAGCAAGCTCACAGACAGTAATTCTACCGGCCCCGCGTGCTGAGACCAGGCTGGCGTGACAACTTCCTTGAAAGCCCCAAAATAAGTTACTTGGCTCGCGCCGTAGCCGCTTGGCTACGTACTTGTCGAAAGCCACATCACGATCGTATACCGCTTCCTGCACCTGCTTTGATTTTCCCGTCAGGCGCCGCAGCACCACCTCGCGTAGTTCAAAGCGCCAATTAGCGTCTACGTGCGGGTGGTGCAAGCCGGTCAAATAGCGCCGTGAGAAGTAACGATTGCCGGTACGATCTACGTAGGCCTGTAGCTGCGGTGAGGCTACGTACGCACTCGTATAAAATTTGGTAAGCGCCCCCAGATCTTTAAGGGCGAGCGCAACGTGATAGCTGTGCTGTTTTCCTGAATGGGACAGGGTTGTAAGGGGATGCATACGGTATCTATCGCCTCGACAAAAAGGTTATAAGAGATGCCTATGCTCCACTCGTGAGCTTCTTGCGCACCCGTTGCGCCCAATAGATTGCGTCGGCCCACCGACGCCAGAAAGCCAGCCCTTTGCCTTGGGGGCGTAGGTTGCGGTAGAGAAGTGGCTTGCCGGTACCCTGAAAGTGTAGCAGAAAGAATCTTCTCGGCGTGCCACTTTTCTCGGAAATACCGTACGGAAGTCCGTCTCGCCAGGTGATGCGCTTACTTCCCTCGATCATCTGAAACCCGTCGGCGTAGGTGATCGAGTTATCCCAAACGCCAAACGCTCTTTCGTGCATCAACTGCGTGACCTTCCCGGGGTGCACCTCGGCAAAGTGCCAGAACCAGCTCATGTCGGAGATACCCGCTGCCCCCGGCACCTGCTCGTGCACCTTGCTTACCAACTCCTGTAGTCGCTCGGCAGCATGGCTGCCCTCGTAGTGAGTCTGCACGAATGTGCAGAACGCCTCCAGTACCTCCCGCCGGCTCACGTAGTTCGTATGGGGACTCCAGCCCGTCATGGTGATGCCGTCCTGCGGCAACTGCGTCACGGCTTCCGCCAGATCTGTGTACACTAAGATGTCGGTATCAAGGGCAACGCATCGTTCGATGTCGTGCCGCTCCATGAAGTCGAGCAGTATGAACCAGCGTTGTATACAGAACAGCTCAAAGTCGTAACCCAATCTGCTGTGGTGCTGGTAAACGGCAGCAAATGCGTCCGCACGTCGCCGATAATCTTCGACCGATACGTGCGTGACCCAGCGGGCCAAGTGTCTACTCTCTTGTGTGCCAAGCAGATAGATGTCCGCGTCCGGATTCCACCGCCGGGCTTGCCGAAGGCTGTAGAAGAGGTACCGGCTGTTGCCCCGGTGAACGAAGACGATGGGGAGTGTGGATGTCAAGGCAGAGCGTTTTTGTCAGGCCGGTACCACCGCTTCGTCACGTAGAGCCGCCAGTACGATCTGAACTTGTCGGTCCCACGAAGCATAATTTAGGTATGCATTCCATCCGGCGGGTGTGGTATCGTCTAAAGTACGGCATAGGGCCATGACGAGCGCGTCGGTACGATCGGGGTCGATGAGCGGCCCTAGCTCGAAGCGGTGCACCGTGCGGGCCAGCGCGCTGTCGGCATCCGATACGATCAACTTTTTCTTGAGCGGTGCGATCACGTTTAGAATACCACTTTGCGACGTAAAGCTACGAGCGTAGTTCATCATGATCACTTCGCTGACTTCAACCACCGCCGCCAGTTCGGCGTCCGTCAGGAAGCGCTCGATCCAGACCGTACGCTCACCCACCCCGAGTTCAGTAGCTAACGCGCGGTAACGGTCCGTAGTAACGCCCGAATGAGACGGAGCGCCCGCTACCAGCAGCGTCGCTTCCGGCACTTGGGCGAGAGCACGTAGTGCCCGCTCGTAGTTCTTCTCGTCGCGGATGTTCCCGGGAATCGTAACGTAGCGCGTGCCGTGGGGGCGCGCTTCCTGAAGCCACCCGGCCAGCTCTTGATCCGGCGGCGGCAGGGGGTAGAGGCCGTGCGGCACCTCCCGGTACTTGGTGCGTCCGTTAGGTTGGTAGTATGATTTTTCGGGACGGTGTTCGTGGGTAAGTGCCAGGTCCATGGTCGCCATCATCGTTCGCATCGAGCGTGCCGAAACACCGGGCGACGGGGGATAAGCATCCCGGTCGGGGTCGTGCAGAAACACCCCGAAGCGGTGCCGGCACAGCGTACGCCGGAACAGCGGTGCCCAAGCCGGCGCACTGAGTTGCTCAAAGTCGTTTAGCAGTACGAAAGCAGGCGGCAGTCGTCGTAAAAAACGCCATAAAAGCAGCGGATTGACCAACTGCCGGTAGATAAAGTGGCTCCTTTGGGCAACCGTACTCTCTACCGCAGGACGGTCGTTTATCAAAATCGGCAGCACGCCCTCGCCGCCTGGACTGCCGGTGGGCAGCAGCAGCAGTGCTTCCGAGACGTCGGGGTGCCGGCGGTAAGCATCCAGTAGCGCGCGGCTATAGGCATAACACCCGCCGAACGAGCTTGACTCGTAAATAACGACTCTCATCACCTGACTTCGAGGTCGGCAGCACCTTCCTGCTGCGAGGGTGTGCGCTTCAGCCGGCCTCGCAAATAGCCTTTAATGTACTGCGTACGCACCACTTCGGTCATCTGGAAGGCCCGCAGCAGGTCGACGGTTGTTACCTCCTCACCACGCGCACGCAGCTCGCTCCGGTAGCGAAGGGCACGGCGGTACGAGCGCAGCCCCAACACGGTGGGGGCCAACAACAGAACACCTTTGCTTCCCGAACGACGTGCCCAGAGCGGAGCGGTCAACAACCCGGCGAGCAGCGCGTAACGCAGGCCCGTCTCCCCCACGTGCGACCAGAACATGCGCCGGTTGATGCCGCTCTCTCCGTCGCCGCGCCCGTAGCGGAAGGCCTCCTTGCCGAACCCCCGGTAGTCGCGATGGCGCATCCAGTAGACGCGCGGCTGCTCGGCAAATACGTACTTGAAGCCCCGCTCGCGTATCTGACGCCAGAAGATCGTATCGTCGGCGGCCAACGTAAGCCATTCCGGATAACCGCCGATGGCCTCCCAGACGTGCTTGCGGTAGGCAATGGATCGGGAAGAAACCGAGAAGTGGTCGTCGATCTGCACCTGATAGCCGCGCGAAAGCAGGTAGTCGGCCCGGGCAGCGGGCGTGTCGACGTCTTCACGTCGTACGGTAAACGTACCGCCGACGACCTCGACTTCGGGGCTAGCAAAGGGGGCCGTTAGCTCGCAGAGCCATTCGGGGTGAAAGCGACACCCGAAGTCGGTCGACGCGATGAGGTCGTGCGTGGCGCGTTCGATGGCCAGGTTACGCCCCGCCGCCACGTTGCAACCAGGCTGTTGCAACACGACGACCGGCACTTCGGAGCGCTCGCGCCAGGCCAATAGCGCCTCGTAGGTGCCGTCGGTCGACCCGGCGTCGGTCACCACAATTTCTGCGGGCGCGCACGACTGCGCCTCCAAGTCAGCCAGGGTCTGTGGCAGGCGGGCGGCTTCGTTGAAGACGGTAGAGACGAGAGTGAAATTCAAAACGAGTTGTGAGTTGGCGACAAAGATTTAGAGGTATCCCAGCGTACGCAACATTTCGCCGGCTTCCTGCTCAATAAAAGTGTGATCTTCAGCAGAAAGTAATGTTTTTGATCGACGCGTGTCACTTTTGCCTAAAATCGCGGTTGATTCCGGGTTGCGTAGTAAAAAGCGATTTACGCGCATCCGAGTTATAGAACTGACTTTATGAGGCAGCAACGGAAACCGCTTTATTGCCGGCATTTCAAGGTAGCTTTCCAACTGACTCAGAACGATTTCCGGCTGCCTGACCACATCTTCATAGCGTAGAAACAGGACGTTCTCCCGAGTGTACCAGTCTTTTGTCTCCTCGTTCCAGAACGCTGCTCGGTTTGGAGAGCGAATGTAAGGCTGCTTAATGAAATCGGAAATTCCACTCACTTTATGAGACTCAAAGGTTTTAGAGTAATGATAGAGGGATGGCGTAACGCTCCTAAAGTCCCTCACAACGTAGATACGTTTACTGTAATCATTAAACCAACGCATCAAATCAGGATGGTTTCGGTTCAATGCGTTGAGCGAGTACGCGTGGCATTTGACCACGGGGCGTCTGCATCGCTTCAATATTTGCATTGTTTCCTCAACACTCAGCTTTCTCTCACCCTTGTCAAGCAACCCCTCCAGCGAGAGGTACAAACGGTCATAAGACTC
>JBARYS010000277.1:0-9427 GCA_049648155.1 Catalinimonas sp.
CCTCGAAGCGGTGGGCCTCCATCTGCGTCGTGGCCAGTCCCCAACGGGTGGCCCGCCGTGGCGAGACGCCGGGGTCCGACGCGGCGGGCCGCAGGTAACGCCCCACGGGTCGGACCGCCCGCACGAAGGGAAGTGCCCGGACGGCGGCGTGCGTTTCGGCGGAAAGGTGGGCACTCACGGCCCGGAACCAGCGCGAGTGGCAGACGGGCCGCACGCCCCGCGAGGCGAGGGCGGCGAGGTGGTCGGGGCGGAGGGGTCGGTTGTAAGTGGCCCCGCACGCACGCGCCGTGTCGGACAGAAAAATCCAGTACTTTTCCTGCGCATTGGCGGTCCCGAGCAAGAGACTCAGACCAACCAGAAGCCATATTTTCCGCATAAACATTCGTTTCTCGCGGGAGCCACCTCCCAACCTACCAAATCTACGAAAGATGCGCTACGAACCCATCAGTCAGGAGCTGTTCACCGGCAACCGGCAGCGGCTCTCTGCCCTGCTCAAGCCCAACAGTCTGGCTGTGCTCAACGCCAACGACGTGATGCCCACCAACGCCGACGGCACGCTCCCTTTTCGCCAGAACACCGACCTTTTTTACCTCTCGGGCATCGACCAGGAGGAGACCATTCTGCTGCTCTACCCCGACGCCCCCGACCCGGCCCACCGGGAGATGCTGTTTCTGCGTGAAACCAACGAGGAGATCGCCCGCTGGGAGGGGCACAAGTACACCAAGGAGGAGGCGACCGAAGCGTCGGGCGTGGGCACGGTGCGGTGGCTGAGTAACTTCGACGGCACCCTGCAAGCGCTGATGGCGAGCGCCGAGCACGTCTACCTCAACACCAACGAGCACCTGCGGGCCGCCGTGGAGGTTGAAACGCGCGACGCCCGCTTCATCCGCGACCTGCAGTGGCGCTACCCGCTGCACCGCTACGAGCGCCTCGCGCCCCTGCTGCACCAACTGCGGGCGGTGAAGCAGCCGCGCGAGGTGGCGCTGATTCAGCACGCCTGCGGCATCACGGAGCGCGGCTTCCGGCGGGTGCTGGCCTTCACGCGGCCGGGCGTGATGGAGTACGAGATCGAGGCCGAGTGGGCACACGAGTTCCTGAGCAACCGCTCGCGGGGCTTCGCTTATCAGCCCATCGTGGCGTCGGGTGCGAACGCCTGCGTGCTGCACTACGTGGACAACGACCAGCCCTGCCGCGACGGCGACCTGCTGCTGATGGACGTGGGGGCTGAGTACGCGCACTACGCCTCCGACCTGTCGCGCACCATTCCGGTGAACGGCCGCTTCACACCCCGCCAGCGGCAGGTGTACGACGCCGTGCTGCGCGTGATGCGCCAGGCGATGGACCTGCTGCGCCCCGGCGGGGTGCTGGACGACTACCACAAGCAGGTAGGCGAGCTGATGACCGACGAGCTGTTCGGCCTGGGTCTGCTGGACGCCGACGAGGTGCGGGCGCAGCGGCGGCGCAACGATCCGCACGAGCCGAAGCTCTACAAGAAGTACTTCATGCACGGCACCTCGCACCACCTGGGGCTCGACGTGCACGACTACGGCAGCAAGTACCGCACTTTCGAGCCGGGCATGGTCTTCACCTGCGAGCCGGGCATTTACATCCCCGAAGAGCGCATCGGCATCCGCCTGGAGAACGACGTGCTGGTGACCGACGGCGCGCCGCGCGACCTGATGGCGAGCATCCCGGTGGAAGCCGACGAGATCGAGGCGCTCATGCAGGAAGAGGTGGAAGCGTAGGGTGTTCTTTTTAACGTAATCATGACCGACGGCGAACGCTTCTCGACCGACCGTGCCCCCGCCCCCGTGGGGCTATACCCGCACGCCCGTCGCGTGGGCGATCTGCTTTTTCTCTCGGGCGTGGGGCCACGACAGCCGGGCGACGGCGCGGTGCCGGGACTGCAACTGGACGCCGACGGCGAAGTGGCCGACTACGACATGGCGGCGCAGTGCCACGCGGTGTTTCGCAACGTGCGGCTGATCCTGGAAGCGGCGGGGTCGGGCTGGGAGCAACTGGTGGACGTGACGGTGTTCCTGACCGACATCAAGCGCGATTTCTCGGTATACAACCAGCTCTACGCCGAGTATTTCCGGGAGAACCAGCCCTGCCGCACCACCGTGGAGGTGAACCGGCTGCCGACGCCCATCGCCATCGAGCTCAAGTGCATCGCGACGGTGGGGTGACGTTGCCGGCTGACGCCCCTGAGACGCAATGCCTTGCGTCTCTACCGGATCGTGAAACGGGCGCGGACCTCGTAGCGCAGTTCGATGGTGCGAAACCCGACGGGCGGGGCGCTTCCTCCGTCGGCCTCGGCCATCATCATTCGATTAGCGTAGCGGGGCGTGGGTCGGTAGCCGCCGTCTATCTCCTGGATTTCCAGCACCGGGCCAACCTCTTCGTCGATGGCGGCCAGCAGGTACCCTGCCTTCTCGCGGGCGGCCTTGACGGCGGCGATCTTCACCTCGCGGCGGTACGCTTCGATGCGGCTGTGGTCGACCTCGGCTACGTCGGTGCGTTCGACGGCGCGCTCGTCGAGGCCGTTTAGGATGTCGTTGATCTTGTCGAGCGTGTTCAGTTCGAGGCGATACTGCTTCGAGGCGTAGAACTCTTCCTCGGGTTTGTTGCGTACCCACCGGCGGTAGCCGCGCACATCGTCCACCCGCAGGCGGTCGGCGTCGAGACCGGCACCGCGCACGGCCTTCTGTAGCTGCGCCTCCAGTTGGTCGATCGTTACCTTTTGGCGGTCCTGCTGGTACTCCTTCAGCGTAAGGTGGAAGTAAATTTTGTCGGGCACGATCTCTTTAGTAGCACTACCGGTCACTTCAATGTGTCGCACGGGCGGAGGGGTTTGGGCGGTCTGAGCACGGAGGAAAAACAGCGGCAACACGGCGAGGGCGGCCGGCATCAGGAAGGTACGCAGGGGAAATTCAGTTTGATGTTCAGCCCCGCAGGTGCAAATCACGGGCCGGGATTACGGAGTTCGAAGCCGCACTTCTTCACGTTCAGGTTACCGAAATTTCACACAACTCTTTACCGTCCGGATCGGTTGATTTCAATAACTTGATACGTCGTAAGGCGCGCTTTTCTACCGCACAAAGAAATGAAAAAAGTCTATTCACTCCTGCTCATCCTGGCCATGGTCGGCTTCTCGGGCTGCTTTGGCTTCCGAAGCTACGTGGTCGAATCTGACTACAGCTACTACGGGCAGTTCAAGAAGTACAAGTCGTTCGATTTCTTTACCGAGATGAACGCGGACGCCGTCTCGAACGCGGAGGATACGCTGATCCGCGAGCTGATCCAGCAGCGTCTGGAGCTACAGGGCTACAAGCGCACCCAACGTAACCCCAACCTGATGATAGCTTACAAGGTGTTTTACGACGACTTCAACTTCAAGGGCTACAACCAGCCCAAGATCGAACAGTGGGTGCGCTCGGCCGAAGAAGACGAAGCCTACGATCCGGTCAAGTACCGCCTGCAAGAGGGAACGCTGCTGATCCTGCTCTACGACAACAAACGCGACAAGGCCATCTGGCAAGGCTACGCTTCGGGGCTGTTCGGCGACGAGTTCGCCCTGACCAGCAAACGCCACATCCGGCGGGCAGTCCGTTCGATCTTCGACCAGTACCAGTTTCTGGCCGACGGCTTCGTGGTCGAAGAGCAACCCCGGTAGCGGCAAAGGGCAACGCCGGTTCGAGATTTATACTAACCGCGCGACCTTTTCGTGTGGTAGATAGCGTTGACCAACCATGCCCATGCTCAGATACCTGCTCGCTCTTTTAATTTTCTGCGGATCACTGACCACCCTACGCGCCCAGTCGACCGACCCCGCCGACCCGTCGTCGGTGCGGTCGCCCAATCAGCAGTCGGAGATATTTCAGGTGGAGTCGGCCACCACCAAAAAGAAGAAGAAGCGCAAGCGGGGCAGCTACCAGAAGATGCTCGCCGAAAAGCAGAAGGCATCGGAACAGAACAAGAAGCGCGTCTTGAAACGCCGAAGGAAAGAGGCGAAGATGGCCCAGAAACCGCAGTACGCGCGGTTCGAGAACTTCGGCCACAAGCGCGAGCCGAAGAAGCGCAAGCAGGGCAAGAAAAAGTACTGCAAGCAGTGCGGCATCAACCACTGACCATCCCCCCGGCACCGAACGCAGCAAGGGCGGCTCTTCCAAAAAAGGGCCGCCCTTGCTGCGTTCAGTAAGTCCCGATCAGCGCGTGGGAAGCTTCGCATTCGGGTCGCCGTGGTCGGTGAGGTTGACGGCCTCGACGGCCACGATCTCGGGCACGGCACTGCGGACGGCATCCTCCACCCCGGCGCGGAGCGTCATGGCCGACATCGGGCACGAGCCGCAGCTACCCAGCAACTCGACGCGGGCCACGCCGCCGTCGGTCACTTCGAGCACGCGCACGTTGCCGCCGTCGGCCTTCAGGTAGGGGCGGATGTTGTCGAGGGCGGACTCTACCCTGTCGATCAGAAGTTCCTGGGTCATTGCTTTACAGTTTGATCTCTACCGGCACCGTCTGGTCGAACGTCGCGTTGCGGATCGCCACACGCTGCGCCACGGCGGCGGCCACCTCTTGAAACGCCTCGGCGGCCGCTCCTCGTTCCATTACGGCGGGGCGACCGTTGTCGCCCCCCTCGCGGATGCTCTGCACGATGGGCACCTCGCCCAGGAAGGGCACCTCGTAGCGCTCGGCGAAGGCCCGCCCGCCCCCCTGCCCGAAGAGGTAGTACTTGTTGTCGGGCAGCTCGGCGGGCGTAAAGTAGGCCATGTTCTCGACCACACCCAGCACCGGCACGTTGATCTGCTTCTGGCGGAACATCGCCAGCCCCTTCACGGCGTCGGCCAGGGCCACCTTCTGCGGGGTGGTCACCAACACCGCGCCCGTCACCGGCACGGTCTGCACCAGCGTCAGGTGGACGTCGCTCGTGCCGGGCGGCATGTCGATGATCAGGTAGTCGAGCGCCCCCCAGCGGCCGTCGGTGAGAAACTGCTTCAGCGCCGAGCTCATCATCGGGCCGCGCCACACCACCGCCGACTCGGCCGGGGCCAGAAAGCCGATGGAGAGCAGCTTGATGCCCAGCCGCTCGACGGGGATGATCTGGTTGCGGCCGTCCTCCTGCACCACGCCGGGGCGGGCGTCTTCGGCCCCGAACATCAGCGGGATCGAGGGGCCGGAGATGTCGGCGTCGAGCAGCCCCACGCGCGCGCCCGACTGCGCCAGCGCCAGCGCCAAGTTGGCCGCCACGGTGCTCTTGCCCACGCCGCCTTTGCCCGAGGCCACGCAGATCACGTTGCGCACGTCGGGCAGCACGGGGGCCTGGTTGCGGGTGGTGGTCACCTGCGCGGTCATGTCGACGAACACCCGGCAGTCGGGCGAGACGTGCTCGTGGATGGCCGCCTCGCAGTCGCGGCGGATCAGCTCCTTCAGCGGGCAGGCGGGCGTGGTCAGCACCACCGTGAAGCGTACGTCCGTGCCGTCGACGGTGATGTCCTTGACCATGTCGAGCGTGATCAGGTCGCGCTTCAGGTCGGGCTCCTGCACGTGGCTCAGGGCGTGGCGGACGGCTTCGGGGGTAATGTTCATGGGAAGGTAAGGGAGGGATGCGCGGGGGTAACAAAGGTAGGGGGCGCACTGTTCGACACGGCAGAGGTCCAGACCCCAAGCCAAACAAAATGCCGCCCCCCCGACCGTGATCACGGCGGGAGAGCGGCGGCGTCTGAACGAATCTCGGCCGTTTACTTGGTCTCGCGCAACCAGGCGCGGGCGGCGGCGAGGTCGTCGAAGTAGCGGATCGTCACGGTCGTGGTCGCCTGCACCTCCTGTAGGGTGTCTTCCACCGACATCTGCGCGAAGATGTCGGGCGAGATCACGACGGCGAAACGCTCGTAGCCCACGCTGAGCGCTTCCTGTAGCCAGGGGCCGAAAGACCAGGCCTGATCGTCGGGGTTGAGTGCGCCCAGATTACAGGTGTCGCCCAGCAGCACGCCCGTGTTGTGCTTGCGCATCATGTCGAGCACGGCGTTCATGCCGTCGCGGAATTCGGCAGACGTCGGGGCCGTCTTCCAATTGATGAAGATCGCGTGGACGTCGGCTTCGTAAGACAGCTCCACGCACTTGGTGGTCGTTACAGTACTCATACGGATGGATTAATTGATGAAAATAAGTATGACGGGGGAGTTTAAGCGGTGCCCTTCAGGGCGGCCAGTTCAGCTTCGTGGGCGGCCACCTGTTCCAGCAGTTCGGCTTCGCGCTGCTTGAACTTGGCCATGGCCCGTTGCATCATCTTGTTGCGGTTCTCGATCTGCTCGTTGGCGCGGGCGGTCTCGACGGCGCGCACCTCTTCCAGCTCTACCTTGATGGCTTCCAGTGCTTCTACCTGTTGTTTGAGCGCCAGCTCGCCCTCGTGCAGCTCTTCTTGCAGGCGCTGCTGGTGCTCTTGGGTAGCTTGTAGCTCTTCCAAGTTCTGGCGCATCTCTTCCTCCTGCGCGCGCATCTCCTCGGTCTGCTCTTGCGACTGTTGCAGCAGCCGCTGGGTGCGCTCGTTGGTGCGGGCCGACGAGAGCGTGGCGGCAACGCTCTCGCCCAGACGCCGCACGAACTCCACCTTGTGGGGCGGCAGCGGCGTGAGCGAGGCCAGTTCGACCACGCCCAGCACCTGGTCATTCAGCAGGAGGGGCACGATCAGCAGGCAGCGAGGTGTGGCCGCGCCCAGCCCGGAGGTGATGCGCACGTACGCTTCGGGAACTTCGGTCAGGTGGACCACGTCGCGTTCCAGGAACGCCTGCCCGAGCAGCCCTTCACCGATGCCGACGCGCTTCTGCACGTACTTGTGGCGCTCGTAGGCGTAGCACGCCGTCAGTTCGAGCGCAGGCTCTTCTCCCTCCTCGTCGAGGATGAACAACCCGCCCTGGTTTGCTCCCACGTACCGGACGAGTTCGGAGATCACGCCCCGCCCCAGTTGCTGGATGTCTTGCTGATGAGCGCGCAGCAGGTCGATGAAGCGGGCCAAACCCTCGGCGGTCCAGTTGCGCGCTCGCTCCGCCTCGGCCACCTCGCGCAGGCGGTCACGCATACTCTCCAGCGCTTCGATCAGTTCGTCGCGCGCGTCGGTGGTGTCGACCGTATCCACGTCGAGGTTGCCCTGCTCTACCTCGCGGACGAACGCCGTGGCCCGCCGTACGCGTCGGTCCAGCGTGTCGAGCGCCCGCTCGGCGTGGTGTACGGGGCCTTCCGGCGAGTCGCCCGTCACGGTCGCGGCGCGCTGCTTCAGACGGTTAAGAGGACGGTCGAGCGTGCGTCGTTGCACCACTAGGTAAGCCGCCGCCGGCAGCAGTACGAATCCCAGCGCTACGTATCCTAAAGTACCGACGGGCAGCAGACACCCCGCGACCGCCGCAATGACGAGGGCTGCCAAGAGCAACGGGCGCACGGGGAGCGCTTGGGTAGAGATTGATTTCATGGGCAGAGGGGGTTGGATAAATTTTTAGAGGCGGACCGTCACCTTCCCCCGGTTGCGGCGGGCGAAGAGGTGGTCCATGGCGTCGGCGACGGCGTCGAGCCCTCGGAACGGGGTGGGGTCGATCTGCACCTGTAACTCGCCCGAGGCCACCTGTCCGATGAGCTTTTCGAGGTGCGTCTGGATGTGCTCGGGGTAGTCGCTAAACAAGAAGGCACGGACCGACGCCGACTTCCAGAGCAACTGGTGGTAGATGCGGGGAGCGTCGACGGAGACCGCGCCGTCGACGTATTCGCCCACAAAGCCGCTCACCACCACGCGCCCCCGGCGGGCCAGGTGCTTCACGCAGGTGTCGAACAGCGGTCCACCCACGTTCTCCAGCACCAAGTCGATGCCGTCGGCGAACTCTTCGGTCAGCACGCGGTCCACGTCTTCGTTGCGGTAGTTGATCACGCGGTCGCAGCCCAGCCCGCGCAGCAGGTCGGCCTTCTCGTCCGAGCCGCAGGTGCCGATCACCACGTTGCCCGCTTGCTTGGCCAGTTGCACGGCCAGATGACCTACGCCCCCGGCGGCGGCGGTGACGAGTACTTTCTCCTCGCTGCCCATCTCGCCCACCACACGCAGACCGATGGAGGCGGCCAGCCCTACGGTGAGCAGCGCCATCAGCTCGGGCGAGGGGGCCGGGACCGGAATCAGCGTGGCCGCGTCCATCGTGACGTACTCGCGGAAGCCGCCGCCGGGTCGGATACCCATCACGGCCGCGCCCGGCTCCAGGTGAGCAACCTCCTCACCGACGGCCTCGACCGTTCCGGCGAATTCGAAGCCGAGGTCGAACGGTGGCTTCACGCCGGCGAAGTAGCGCCCCGCGATCATGTTGACGTCGCTGGCATTGATGCCGGCCACCTCGTTCTTCACCAGCACCTGTTGGCCGGTGGGCGCCGGTTCGATCGCCTTCACCTTGCGTAGAGCCTTGCGATAATTGGTGGTCAGTTCGGTGGCTTCCAGTTTGTGATAGTGGGTAGACACGGGAGAAGGTTTGTGTAGAACTTGTGAGAGGATATTTGCTGTTTTACAAAACTATCGGTAAGTGTCGACCGTTCGCCTACGGCATAAACGTGTTTACCTACGCAAGTAAGAAAACAGAGTGTGGTCAAAAAAACGGCGGCCCGCGCAAATGATTGCACGAGCCGCCGGGACAAACGGAGGGTACGGACTCAGGCGCGCGCTTCCGGCCGGTAGCGGATGCCCGAGAAGAGGTGCAGGTAGAGCATCCGCGAGTAGCGGAAAAAGACCGGGATCAACGCCAGGTTCAGGCCCACCACCGTGACGATGTAAATCCAGATGGCGGGATCGTTGAAGACCACGTAGAGCACCACGAACACGGCCACGAACAGCGCCACCGAGAAGGCGTAGCTCACGTACATGGCCCCGTAAAATTCGCCCGGCTCGCGCTCGAAGCGCAGCCCGCAGTGGGGACACCGCTCGTGCATCCTGGTGAACTTATCGTACCGAGAGATCGGGTACTCGAACACTTTGCCTTGGCGGCAGCGGGGGCAGCGTTCATGTAGAATTGCGCTGAGTTTAGAGGGCTGTGACATGAGTGGTAAAGGTAAGGACCAACCGTCCCGCGCGCCGCCGGGTGTCGCAGCCAAAGCGCGGAGAGGTGCGCCCAACGCACGCACTCCGCCGACCGCCCGTTACTTTCGCGGCGACGCACATGGCACGATACCGACAGTTCGGACAGACTTGGTGGGGAAAGCAGTGGCTCTGGGCGCTGGAGGGTATCGACTACTCGAACCGCCTGCCCCGGGGGCGGGCGTACGCCCGCCGGGGCGCGGTGCTCGACTTCAACGTCGCGCCCGGCGGCGTGAGCGCCCGCGTACAGGGCACGCGGGCACACCCCTACCGCGTGTCGCTGGCGGCCGTGCCTTTCACCGCCGCGCAGCGCAAAGAGGTGATCAAGAC
>JBARYS010000278.1:0-11007 GCA_049648155.1 Catalinimonas sp.
CTCAAATGTCCTGGTTCGTTCGCAAAGAGAAGGGGATCGTCACCCCGACCGAAGATAAAAAAGAGGCCCCTGACGGCCTCTGGTACAAGTGCCCCTCGTGTAAGACGGTGATGCTCGTGCAGCTGCACCAAGAGCACGCCTGGACGTGCCACAACTGCAACTACCACGCGAAGGTCGGCTCGCACGAGTACTTCGCGCTGCTGTTCGACGACAACCACTTTCAGGAGCTGGACGCCGGTATGCGGTCGGCTGACCCGCTGGGCTTCGTCGACTCCAAACCCTACCTCAAGCGGCTGGCCGCCGCCCAAGAGAATACCCAACTCAACGACGCCGTCCGCACCGGCTTCGGTAAGATGCGCGGCATCGAGGTGGTGATCTGCTGCATGGACTTCCGCTTCGTAGGCGGGTCGATGGGCTCGGTGGTGGGCGAGAAGATCGCCCGCGGCATCGAATATGCCCTGACGCACCGCGTGCCCTTCTTCATGATCTCCCGCTCGGGTGGCGCGCGCATGATGGAGGCGGGCTTCTCGCTGATGCAGATGGCTAAGACTTCGGCGCGGCTGGCGCAACTGCACGAGGCGGGCCTGCCCTACGTGTCGCTGCTCACCGACCCGACCACCGGCGGCGTGACGGCCTCGTTCGCCATGCTGGGCGACGTCAACATCGCCGAGCCGGGCGCGCTGATTGGCTTCGCCGGGCCGCGCGTGATCCGCGAGACCATCGGCAAGGACCTGCCCGAGGGCTTCCAGAGCGCAGAGTTCGTCCTCGAACACGGCTTCCTCGACTTCATCGTCCACCGCAAAGAGCTGAAAAACAGAGTCGCCGAGCTACTCGACATGCTGCTGTAGGCGACGGTTTCGGGGGGGATAGGGTGGGAGAGGCCCCTCGCCACAGCCGTCGGGCGGCGCCGTCGGGATGACAGTGGCAGCAAACGGTCTGCACTCAATACGCCAAACCCCAAAAAGCTGAGCCATCTCAGGTTTTCAGGTCTCCGAATGACCTTCGTCAGGGGAGGCTCTCGGAGCTTGAAAGGGCAGAGCAGGGTGAGTAGCTTGCGCACGCACATCGGAAACCGTCGCCCCCTTCGGATCTTCGACGGCCGGCGGGTTGAGTGATGTTTGGCCGCCTGCGGACACCGGTGGCAAAGCCCAGCTCGGCGGTCACGCCGTGGTCCGTGCCGAGGGGTTGGCGGGGTGCATCTAAATTCTCGATGATTATGAAAAAGCTAATCGTTTTAGCTACCCTGACACTCTGCGCGGGCGCGTGTGTACCAAACTTTCAAAACAACGCCGTTGATGCGGCCGAAGGACAAAGCAAAGGAGCACCGCTGCCCCCCACTGACCAGCACTGGTCTTATCAGGGCGAGACCGGCCCGGCGCACTGGTCTGAAATCGAACAGCACTGCGACTGCGACGGCGCGCAACAGTCGCCCGTCAACATTGTGCGGATCGACGTGGCCGACGACGCCACGCTGACCCCCATCGCTTTCCACTACTCCGACCGGGTGAAGATCCACGACGTCACCAACAACGGTCACTCGATTCAGTACAATTTCGAGCGCGGTGACTACATGGTGGTCGACAGTACGAGCTTCAATTTGGTACAAATTCACTTTCACGAGGCTTCGGAGCACACCATCGACGGTATCCGCTTTCCGCTCGAAACGCACTTCGTGCACCAGAGCGCCGGCGGCAGGATCGCCGTGCTTGCGGTGCTGGCGCGCGAAGGGCGGGGCAGCCGTGCGTTCGACTTCTTGGAGAGCTACCTGCCGGTGGTGGAGGGCGAGACAAAGACCGTCGACGCCTACTACGACCTCACGCTGAACTTGCCCGACGACCGCGACTATTACACTTACGAAGGCTCGCTGACTACGCCGCCCTGCACCGAGGGTATCGCCTGGTACGTGCTCAAGACGCCCGTCGTGGTCTCGGTGGCGCAGGTCGAGCAGTTGCGTGCGCTCATGCCCCACAATAATTACCGCACCGCCCAGCCGACAAACGGCCGTACCGTGGCGCAGATGCCGGCACCCCTTGCGATGTGAAGCCAGGGAGCGGGGGACAAACCACCGCCCGGCGTAGCGTGCCGGCACGCCGCCGTAGATCCGCTCGAAGAGCCACTGGGGCATGAACAGGGTCGACTGCTCGGCGAGGTAGAAGAGGGCCGCCGGTGCCGGGGACTGACCGTAGCGTAGTAGGTAACTACTTGATCCTCAACCCGTCTATTTTATTAGACCAGACTGCTCCGCTCGTAACGACGACTCAATTGAGCGATTTGTGTCTGATAACGCTCTAAATCAGACTTCACCCTGTGCGTCTCTTCAGCCACTAAAAAGCGGCTAGTAGATTCCCAATTGCGCCGGCTTCCCAGTAGACCTGCGCCTGTGCCTTTTGGTACTTCGCCTGGAGGTCGGCCAGCTTCACTTCTGCCTCGATCAGCTTGGTCTCGCGCGCGTTGATGAGGAAGAGCGAGCTTTCGCCGTTGCGGAACTTCTCCTGCTCGGCGTTGCGCAGCAGGCGGTAGTTGTTGACCATGTCGGCCTGCTGAACGACCAGATCCTCGAACGTGCGCAGTTGGTTCCAGGCGTTACGCACGGCGTTGACGATCTCCCAGCGCGTCTGTTAGCGGGCGAAGGTGGTCTGCTGCGCCTTCACGCCGACCAGTTGCAGCTTGCCGCGCTCCTTGCGCAGGAAGAGCGGGAAGGAGAAGTCGACGCCCACCTTGTAGTTGTTCTGAAGGAAGGCGTAGTTGAGGTTGTTCTGCACCTCCTCGCGCGAGGTGGCCGCACTGAGCAGGTTAAATTTGACGTCGAGCGTGGGCTTGAGGCGCTCGCGGGCCAGTCGTTGTTCGATCTGTAGCTGTTCGATCTCCCCTTCGAGGTTCACCAGCGAGGGGTGGCGCGTCTCGGCGAAGGCCAGCAGCGAGTCGAGCAGGGTAGGGGGCACGCCCACCAGCGCGAAGTCTTCGGGCCGGAGGGCGGCGTCGAGCACCACCGGCTCGCCGCGCTCGTTCCAAAGGTGGTTCGAGAGCGTATTGCGCGCGTTCTGAATGTCGAGCAGCGCCTGTTGCGCGCGGAGGCGGCGGTCTTGTAAATTGATCTTCGCCTCCACCGAATCGATAGGGGCCTGCTCGCCGAACTCTACCCTCGTCTTGGTGGCCTCGTAGAGGGTGTCGGTAAACGCCAAGCTCTCGGTTAGATAGCGGTACTGCTGCGTGGCCTGAAACCAGTCGTAGTAGTCTTTCGTGGCCGACCAGAGGATCTTGTTGATCATCTTGAGGCGGTCGGCGTCGGCCATGCGCTGGTACACCTGCGCCTGCCGTACGGCCGCCCGCCGCGCGTCGATGAACATGCCCTGGCCCAGCGGCACGCTCACGCCCGCGTAGGCCAGCCCCGCCACGGGTGTCTCCCGCTGGTCGCTGACGAAGTCGTCGCCGGCGTTGAGGCCGGGGTCGCCCACGCCCCGCTCCACACCCGCGTAGAGGTCGACGCCCCCCACCCAGACGGGCACCTTCAGGTAGCTGTCCCAGAGGTTGTAGTAGCTCTTGTCCTTAAACTCCTTGCGGTCGAAGGCTGCCTCCAGCTTGGGGTCGAAGAAGCCCCGCGCCTGCCGCAGTTCGGCATCGGCGGCGTCGCGGTAGAGGTTGGCCTGCCGCACCACCGGGTGCGTCTCGGCGATCAGCCCGTAGAGGTCCACCAGCGTAAAGGCGGCCGTTGTATCCGGCTCGGCCCGTAGGGGCGCAGTGATCAAAAGGGTGACGAACAAAAACAGCGGTCGCTTCATGTGTGAAAGTCGAGCGGCGTACGGCCAAAGGTACCGTGCGGTCTGAACAGGCGGGCGGCGGGCCACCAAGCGGCGATGAACACTGGTCGATTAGGAAGGCCCGACGGCAAGTCCTGATACTTTGTATCCGGTACCAAAACGTCCGCCGGTAGATCTTGATACCTAATACTTTTTACCTGATACAAAAAGATCACTTCATGGCCTTCAGCGGGGCCTTGGTTTTAGCCTTCTCTTCCTTATTCTCTTTCTCGTTGTACGGGTCGTCGGGCACGCCTTGCAAGTTGGGGGGGAAACCATTGAGCTGCCGCCAGATTTCGTACCAGATCGGCACCTCGCGGAGCATGGCCCAGCCGTAGACGCCCGAGCCTTGCCGGAGCTGCTCGGGCCACGGGTCGTCGTCGGGGTCGGGTGTGACCAGCAGACGGTAGCGGCCGTTGGTGCTGTTCACGTAGTCGATCACCGAGATGCGCCCGCCGAAGGTACCGACCGACACGCTGGGCCAGCCCGAGAATTGCAGTGCGGGCCAGCCGTCGAACTCGATCCGCACCGGCGTGCCGATCTCCAGCAGGGGCACGTCCATGGCGCGCACGTAGACTTCAGTGGCCACCTCGGGGTCGTCGGGCATGATCGTCACCACCGGGTCGCCCTCCTTGATGGTTTCGCCCACGCCCGCCTTGAGCGCACGCACGATGAAGCCGTCCTGCGGGGCGGTGATGATGTACTGGTTGTTGCGGATGTCCAGGTTGGCGTAGTAGTTCCGCAGCTTGCTGAACTCGGCGGTAGCGTCGGCCAGGTAGGCGCGCTTATTAGCCAGCTCCGACTGCGCCTTAGCGATCTTGTCGGCGTACTCGGCCCGCAATGAGCTGAGCTGTAGGCGGGCGTTGATCAACTCTTGCCGCGTGTCGAGCAGCTTGTTTTCTTGCGAGATCACCTTGGCGCTCGTCTCTTGTAGCTTCCGACGGCGCTCTTCGTAGGCCGTCAGCGAGACGAGCCCGCGCTGGTAGAGGCTGTCGTAGCCGGCGAATTGCCGCTGGGCGATGCCAATCTGCACGCGCTGGTTCACCAGGTCGGTGCTGTCGCTGGTCACCTTGAAGAGCGTCTGTTTCACCTTGTTGCGCGCTTTCTCCAGGCTGATCTGCAACCCGTCGCGCAGGGCGGCGATATTATCCTCCGTGGCGTCGATCTGGTCCTCGGTGGCGGCGATGGCGTCCTGCTTGGCGTCGATCTGCTCGTCGGTACGGATCAGCAGCTCCGGGTCGAAGTATTCGGTCTTGATCTCGCCGATGCGCAGGATGGTGTCGCCTACATTGACGTACTCGCCCTCGCGGACGTGCCACTTTCTGATCTGCCCCGCGATGACGGCCGGAATCTCCTGCGGGCGGTCCTGCGGCGTGAGGGCCGTAACCTTCCCCTCCCCGCGGATATTCTGCTGCCAGGGTAGAAACAGGCAGAGGAACAGCAACATAAAGATGCCCACGATCCAGTAGGCCAGTACCCGGCCCGTTCGCGGCGTGACGATCGTGTTGAGCGTGTGCAGATCGTACTGCGTCATCTCGCCCTTCACGCGCTCTCTTGAGATGTTAAGCATTTTAGTGTTGAGTATTCTAATATTAAGTATCGAGACGAAGATGCTCTTTTAATGACGCTGTCATCCCGACGGGGCCGCCCGCGCGGTGAAGCAAGGGACCTCTCCCAACCAAACGCTCATCTGCTTAAAAGACGTGTTCCGGAAGGAGCCGGGAAAAGGTCGACGTTGCAAACCTCGACCCGCGCCGTCTTTGGGTGCAATTGCGTGTGCATAGATTGCAAAATTTTTTACGCCACCTGCACCAGCACCTCTTCAAAGTGTGGGTCTTTATTCGTGCGCAGCTCATCGTACGAGCCATGGGCGACCACCTCGCCGTCGCGCATTACCAGAATGCGATCACAGGCTTGCAACAGCAGCGGGTCGTTCGAGGCCATCAGCAGCGACCAGTGGTTGCGCTTGTCGGTCAGAAACGAGGCGATGCGCATCTTCTCGCGGCGGTCAACGGCCTGTAGGAAGTCGTTCAGGATCAACAAGTTGGGGTGCGACACCACGCAGCGAGCCAGCATCAGGCGGTTCACCACCACGTCGGGCAGGTTGCGGCCGCCCGGTAGCAGCTCGGTCTCCAGCCCGTTCGGCAGGGCGTTGACGGTCTCGTCGAGGCCGCTGGCGTCGAGCGCCCACACCACGTCGTCGTACGTAACGCTGCGCTTGCCCATCGTGACGTTCTCCAAGATGGTGCCGCTGAAGATGTCCTCCGACGACACGTTCTTGTTCATGAAGTCGCGCAGGCTGGCCAGGTGGACGTCGCGCGTCGAGATGCCGTTCACCGACACGATGCCCTTGTAGTCGGTCAGCACGCCCGAAATCACCTTCATCAGCGCGTCGGTGCCGGCCCCGTCGAAGCCCGCCACACAGATGCTCTCACTCGGCTTCAGGTCGAAGGTCACCCCGCGCAGCGCCGGCCGCGAGGCGTTGGGGTATGAGAACTGCACGTCGCGCACGTGCAGGTGGATGCCGTCGGCGCACTTGCGGCGGGTGAGCGGCACGCCGTTGGGGCGCTCCAGCGGCAGGTCGGTCACGTTGGCGATCTTCTCGATGCCCGTCAGCGTGTCGTAAACCGTCTCCATGCTCAAAATCGACTTCTCGACCGCGCTTACGATCAGCACGATGATGACCTCCGTGGCCACAAACTGCCCCAGCGTGATCTCACGGTTGATGACCAAAATTGTCCCTATGATCAGCAGCCCGCCCGTAATGATCGTCTTGAACGCCACCACGTTGCCGAACTGGCTCAGCAGCACGCGGAAGTGCTTGCGGCGGTACTGCAGGTAGCCGTTCAGCAGCCGGTCGGTCTTCTGGATGGGCAGGTTGCTGTGGCCCGCCAGCTTGAACGAGGTCACGTTGCGGGCCAGCTCTTCGAGCCAATGCGCCACGCGGTACTTGTACTTCGACTCCATCAGGCTCGTCTCCAGCCCCTTGCGGCCCGTGAAGTAGAAGATCAGGAAGATGTAGATCAGCAGTATGATGCCGAAGAAGACGAAAAACGGGTGGTAGAACGCCAGCAGGATCAGCCCGAAGAAGATCTGTAGCACGGCCGCCGTCAGGTCGATCAGGATTTTGGGCAGCCCCTTCTGCACCGTCAGCACGTCGAAAAAGCGGTTCATCAGCTCAGGCGCGTGGTACTGGTTGAGCACCTCGGCGCGGATGCGCGGCACGCGGTAGGCAAATTCGAACGACGCCTTGGCGAAAATGCGCCGCTGTAAAATCTCGACGAGCGTGATCTGCATCACTTGCAGGCCGCCGCTCAGCAGCACGCCCAGAATCACTAAGCTGATCAGGATGACCACCGAGCTGAACACCAACCCGCCCGAGATCATGCCGATAATGGCCGAGATGCCCAGCGGCAGCGAGAGCGTGATCAGCCCCACGGCAATGGCGTAAACGTAGATATAGACGATGTCGCGCTTCTCGATCCGTAGCAGCCGGAAAAAGCGCTTCAGCGGCGTGAGCGGCTCTTCGTCGCTGCTCACCAGCGAGTCCATCGGAAATACCGTCAGGTACTGCACCTCGCCGACCTCGTCGACACGTAACCGCCGCAGCAACGCCTCGTTGACTACCTGCACCACCTCGCCGGCGGAGCCGTAGCGGTAGGCGCGGCGTTCGTTGCGCTCGGTGTGGTAGAAAATCACCGCCTCGCCGTCTTCCGTGAAGCAGAGCACCGGGTAGTCGGTGCGCGACAAGTGCCCCGAAAAAAGCTCGCGCGGCACGGCGTGGGTCACGGTCATCATCGACGACTGCTGGGCTTCCTCCTGTATGTCCATCATCAGCTCTTCGACCTGCGTGTGGTCGTAGTAGCGGCCGCTTTCGTGCCCCTCTTGCATTAGTGGCTCGGACGACTCCCGCCCGTTAAGCTGTAACAACCGTCGGACGATCAGGGCGATACTGTGATGCGTCATACAGATTTGGTAGTAATACTATCGAACACAAAAATGATGATAAGGTTCGGCAGCAACGGATGTTGCCGCCCTCCAGCACAGCGTGCCCAACGGCGAATTGTTTTGGTGACCCGATGTATCAGGAGACCGGGCCTGGAAGACGTCGTGTGGTGCGCGCATAGCAACGCAGAATCTTGCGTCGTAAGTACTTGTAGCAACGCAAAACCTTGCATTGTGAGTGCGTGTGGCAACGCAAGATCTTGCGTAGTAGGTGCGTCGGCCCCGCGCAGAAAAAGCCGCTCCCGGGTTTTACGTTCTCAAGCCGGGAGGACTACGCACAAAAAACCGCCGGTGTTCAACCGACGGCCCGAGTTTGCTTGGAAAGAAGGAACATCTTAGACGATTTCCAGCAGTTTGATCTCGAAGATCAGGTCCTTGCCCGCCAACGGGTGGTTGGCGTCGAGGGTGATGCTCTGATCTTCGACCTTCGTGACCTTTACTGGAATCCGACGGCCCTGCCCGTCCTGCATCGACAGTTGCTGACCCACCTGAGGGTTCAAATCTTTCGGGATCTCTTCGTAATCGATCTCCATGAAATGGTCGTCGCGCACGGGGCCGTAGGCCTGCTCGGCCGGAATCTGGGCTTCCTTCGTGTCGCCGATGGTCATGCCCTGCACCGCCTGGTCGAAGCCGGCGATCATCTGGCCCGCGCCGACTTTGAACTCCAGCGGCTCGTTGCGGGGAATGGAAGAGTCGAACGTGGTGCCGTCGTGCAACCGGCCGGTGTAGTGTACGCGCACGGTGTCGCCCAATTTCGCTTGCATAATGTCTAGGAGTTGTCGGTTAAGCGGTTAGTCTGCTTGCTTACGGGGAGAACCGCCTTTAAGATGACCATTCTTTTCAAATACGTGTATCAGTGCACCCCTCCAGGATGTCTGACGGGGCGGCCCTCGCGACCCATGCAGGGTATCTTTTCCGCCTGAAATTTAGCTCGAAAAAGCTTGCTCGGTCGCCGCCCGGTGCGGCTACCGGGCCGGGCGGGCGCGTTTCTCGATCCAAATCTCAGGCGGCTACAAGCCGGCGAGGCGGTCCCGTGGCTTTCGCTCGTTCACGACCCACCGACAAGTCTGTTTCTTTCCAGTCAGACCAGCTTCGGGGTGAGGCCGCCGGAGCGGAACCGTGCTCCCCGTGCGGCGTTATACTCCACATGTACGACACCCTGAAACCCGTATTGGAAAGAGAGCTCTCGCAGATTCGCGAGGACGGCCTTTTTAAGCAAGAGCGCGTCATCACCACCCCGCAGGCCCCCGCCATCGACACCACCGAGCGGGAAGACGTGCTGAACTTTTGCGCCAACAACTACCTCGGCCTCTCGTCGCACCCGCGCGTGCTCGAAGCCGCCAAGCGGGCCATCGATTCCCACGGCTTTGGCCTCTCGTCGGTGCGCTTTATCTGCGGCACGCAGGACATCCACAAGGAGCTGGAGGCCAAGATCGCCGCGTTTCTCGGCACCGAAGACACCATCCTTTACGCCGCCTGCTTCGACGCCAACGGCGGTGTGTTCGAGCCGTTGCTCGGCCCCGACGACGCCATCATCTCCGACCAACTCAACCACGCCTCGATCATCGACGGCATCCGTCTCTGCAAGGCGCGCCGCTTCCGCTACCTCCACAACGACATGGCCGACCTGGAAGCGAAGCTGCAAGAAGCACACGACGCCCGCCTGCGGCTGATCGTGACCGACGGCGCGTTCTCGATGGACGGCACCATCGCCCAACTGCACAAGATCTGCGACCTGGCCGAGCGCTACGACGCGCTGGTGATGAGCGACGAGTGCCACGCCACGGGCTTCTTGGGCAAGACCGGCCGCGGCGTGCATGAGTATCGCGACGTGATGGGACGCGTCGACATCATTACGGGCACGCTCGGCAAGGCCCTCGGCGGGGGCATGGGCGGCTTCACCACGGGCCGCCGCGAGATCGTCGAACTGCTCCGGCAACGCTCGCGCCCCTACCTCTTCTCGAACACGCTCGCCCCGCCCATCGTGGGCGGCTCGCTGGCGGCCCTGGACCTGCTGATGGAGTCGACCGAATTACGCGACAAGCTGGAGGAGAACACCCGCTACTTCCGTGAGCAGATGACCACGGCGGGTTTCGACCTCAAGCCCGGCGAGCACCCCATTGTGCCCGTGATGCTCTACGACGCCCCGCTGGCCCAGCAGTTCGCCACCCGCCTGCTCGACGAGGGCATCTACGTGATCGGCTTCTTCTACCCGGTGGTGCCCAAGGGGCAGGCGCGTATCCGTGTGCAGCTCTCGGCCGCCCACGAGCGCGAACACCTCGACCGCGCCGTCGACGCCTTCAAGCGCGTCGGCAAGGAGTTGGGAGTGGTGTAGAGAGTAAAGATGCAGCGCGGGAAGGCGTTTCACCCATGCCCTGTCATTCCTAGCGTAAGCGGCGCGGTTGGAGGTGCTCCCAGTAGATCAGAAAGTGACACTGGTAACGCCCCGTGAACGTACGTCTCCGTCCGGCCTGCGCGTGGTGTTCACCCAAGCGGCGAATCAGGTCGTTCGTTACGCCGACGTAGAGCACCGTCCGGTGTTTGTTCGTCAGCAGGTAGACGTAGTAGTCGTGGTAGTGCATGGCGGCGGGGTGCCGTCAAAGACAGAACCCACCACGCTCCGGGTGAGCGTGGTGGGTTCGTGATTTCGGTGCGGAGGGCGGCACTTACACCGTCATGATCTCCTTCTCCTTCTGGTCGTAGACCTCGTCGATCTTGACGATGTAGCGGTCGGTCATCTGCTGCACCTTGTCTTCGGCGCGTTTCACCTCGTCTTCCGACGCGCCCTCCTTCTGGAGCTTCTTCAGGGCATCGGTCGTGTCGTTGCGTACCGAGCGTACCGATACCTTGCCGTTCTCGATGTCGCTTTTCATCTGCTTCACCAGGTCGCGGCGGCGCTCTTCGGTGAGGGCGGGCACGTTGATACGCACCAACTCGCCGTCGTTGATCGGGTTCAGGCCGAGGTCGCTGTTGCGGATGGCCCCAACGATGAGCGGGAGGGTGCTCCGATCGAAGGGCTTGATCACGAGCGTGCGGGCGTCCGACGTGTTCACGGTTGCCACCTGATTGATGGGCGTCGGTGCGCCGTAGTAGTCCACGCGGACGTCGTCGAGCATGTTGGGCATGGCCTTGCCGGCGCGGATTTTCGACACGTCTTGGCGGGTGTGGGCCACGGCCTTTTCCATCAGATCCTGCGCTTCTTCCA
>JBARYS010000279.1:0-4928 GCA_049648155.1 Catalinimonas sp.
GCGGAACCCTCTGCTTCGACCGATGCGCCTCTTTTTGTTGCTCTGCCTCCTGCTGCCGTTCGCCCCGTCGGCCCAAACCTTGACCCAGACCGTGCGCGGCCGCGTGTTCGACGCCGAAACGCGCGCGCCGCTGGTAGGCGTGAACGTGCTGCTGGCCGACGCCGAGCCGCCCCTCGGGGCCGTGACCGACGTGAACGGTGCGTACCGGCTGGAGGGTGTGCCGGTGGGGCGGGCGGCGGTCCGCTTCACTTACTTGGGCTACGAGCCGCAAACGGTGCCGAACGTGGTGGTGACCTCAGCGAAGGAGGTGCTGCTGAGCCTCTCGCTGCGCGAGTCGATCCAACAGCTCGACGAGGTGGCCGTGCGGGCGGCGGAGGTGGGCGCGGCCCGCAACGAGATGGCAACCGTCTCGGCGCGGGCGTTCACCGTCGACGAGACCGACCGATACGCCGGCAGCCGGGGCGACCCCGCGCGCATGGCGGCCAGCTTTGCGGGGGTGCAGGGGGCCGACGACGCCCGCAACGACATCGTGATCCGGGGCAACTCACCGCAGGGCGTGCTGTGGCAGTTGGAGGGCGTGCCGATCCCGAACCCGAACCACTTCAACATTCCGGGCACGGCGGGTGGGCCGGTGACGATCCTCAACAACAAGGTGCTGGCGAACTCCGACTTCTTCACGGGGGCGTTTCCGGCCGAGTACGGCAACGCGGTGGCAGGCGTGTTCGACTTGCGCTTCCGGGCGGGCAACGACGAGCGCCACGAGTTCAGCGGCCAGTTCGGCTTTCTCGGCACAGAGCTGACGGCCGAGGGTCCGCTGTCGAAGAAGCGTAATTCATCGTACTTGGCGACGTACCGCTACGCCACGCTGGCGCTGTTCAGCGGGCTGGGCATCGACATCGGGACGTCGGCCGTGCCCAACTATCAGGATCTTAACTTCAAGCTCAACTTCCCCCGCACCGACGGCGGCGAGTGGTCGGTGTTCGGACTGGGGGGCACGTCGGACGTCGACATCCTCATTTCGGATCAGGAGGTGCCCGAGCGCAATATCTACGGTCAGAACGACCGCGACCAGTACTTCAGCTCGCGCATGGGGGCGGCGGGCGTGACTTACCGCCGGCCACTGGGCGAGCGCACCTTTCTGCGGGCCACGCTGCTGGGCAGCACCGAGCGGGTGGCGGCCTTTCACGAGCTGGTGTTCCGGCAGGTCACGCCGCAGCAGCGCTACCAAATCGACTCGCTGGTGCCTCTGCTCGACTACGTGTTCCAGCAGCACCGCGCGGCGCTGGGCGTATTGGCCTACCACAAGGTAAACGCCCGCCTGACACTGAGCGCGGGCGCGAACGTGGACCAGTACTTCTTCGACTTCCGCGACAGCCTGCGCAACGTGGTGGAGGGCACGCCGGGCTACTACCAGTTCCGCACGCGCTGGAACACGCAGACCGGGGCCGTGCTGGCGCAGCCGTTCGTGCAGGCGAAGTACCGCCTCAACGAGGCCGTGACGGTGAACGGTGGCCTGCACGCGCAGCACTTCGGGCTGAACGGCAGCACCTCGCCCTTCGAGCCGCGCTTGGGGCTGCGCTGGCAGCTCGACCCCCGGCAGGGCATGTCGCTCGGCGTGGGGCGGCACAGCCAGATCATCCCGCCCTACCTCTACTTCTACGGCCCCTCCACCGTCGGCGACACGCCGCAGCCGCACAACCGCGACGTGGGCCTGATCCGCAGCGATCACTTCGTGGCTTCGTACGACCGCGCGCTGAGCCACACGATCCGCCTGAAGACGGAGGTCTACTACCAGCGCTTGTTCGACGTGCCGGTGGAGCGTCGCCCCTCGTCGTTCTCGCTGGTCAACACGGGGGCGGGCTTCAGCCGCTTCTTCCCCGACACGCTGGTGAACGAGGGCGTGGGCCGCAACTGGGGGCTGGAGCTGACGCTCGAAAAGGCGTTCAGCCGGGGCTACCTTTTCTTGCTGACCGGCTCGCTGTTCGAGGCCCGCTACCAGGGCAGTGACGGCGTGTGGCGCGACACGGATTTTAACGGCAACTGGGCGTTGAACGCCCTGCTCACGCGCGAGTGGCGGCTGGGTGAAAACAGCGTCCTGCAAACGGGCACCCAGGTGACAGCCGTGGGCGGGCGGCGCTACGGCCCGGTGGACCTGGCGGCGTCGGCACGGCAGCGCGAGGTGGTGTTCGACGACGCCACGCGCAACACGCTTCAGTTCCGCGACTACTTCCGTACCGACCTGCGGGTGAGCTACCGCCTGAACCGTCCGCGCGTCTCGCACGAGATTGCCCTCGACCTGGTGAACGTGTTCGACACCGAGAACATCCTGACGCTCACCTACGCCCCCGACACCTTCGACCCGACTACCTCGCCGATCCGCGAGGAGTACCAGTTGGGTTTCCTGCCGCTGTTCTACTACCGGGTCGACTTTTAGCGTCATGCCACCCCTTCGGGGTTGTTTCTCTGGGAGCTTGCTGAAGACCGAACTTAGCCATTCACAATCGGCAAGCATCCGTCTTCCGTCCTCCAGCCGCCGTCCGAAACCGGCGGTTATCTTTGTCAAGATACCCCACCCGCCAATGAATACTCCCGAGAGCATCCTTCGTCAGTACTTCGGGTACGGCACTTTTCGTCCGCTTCAGAAAGAGATCATCGGCGAGGTGATGAGCGGGCGCGACACGCTGGTGCTGATGCCTACCGGCGGTGGTAAGTCGGTCTGTTACCAGGTGCCGGCGCTGCTGCGGCCCGGCTTTACGGTGGTGGTCTCGCCACTGATCTCGCTGATGCACGACCAGGTGGCGGCGCTGCGGGCCAACGGCGTGGCGGCGGCCTTTCTGAACTCGTCGCTCGGCTACGGGCGGCAGCGCGAGGTGGAGGCGCAACTGGTGGGCGGGCAACTGAAGCTGCTCTACGTCTCGCCCGAGAAGCTGCTGTCGGACGGCTTTATTCCCTTTTTACAGCGGATGCAGGTGAGCTTGTTTGCCGTCGACGAGGCGCACTGCATTTCGAGCTGGGGCCACGACTTCCGCCCCGAGTACCAGCAGTTGAACGCACTGAAGAGCTACTTCCCCGGCGTGCCGATCATCGCCCTGACGGCCACGGCCGACCAACTGACGCGGCAGGACATCGCGAAGGGCCTGGAGCTGGACAATCCGGCGGAGTTCATCGCCTCGTTCGACCGGCCTAATTTGAACCTGACCGTGGTGCCGGGGCGCAATCGCTACCGCATCATCAGGAAATTCCTGGAGAACCGCCGCGACCAGTCGGGCATCATCTACTGCATCAGCCGCAAGACCACTGAGCAACTGGCCGCCAAGCTGGTGGGCGACGGCTTCCGGGCGGCTTTTTACCACGCCGACCTGGCGTCGGGCAGCCGTGCCGAGGTGCAGGACAAGTTCATTCGGGACGACATTCAGATCATCTGCGCGACGGTGGCCTTCGGCATGGGCATCGACAAGTCGAACGTCCGGTTTGTGATCCACTACAACCTGCCGCAGAATTTGGAGAGCTACTACCAGGAGATCGGCCGCGCCGGGCGCGATGGGCTGCCCTCCGACACGCTGCTGTTCTACAGCTTCGCCGACGTGATGACGTGGCGCGACATCTTCGAGAAGGGGCGCACCGGGCCGTACAAGGAGCTGCGGCTGGCCAAACTGGAACGGATGCAGCAGTACGCCGAGGCGAACGTCTGCCGCCGCCGCATCCTGCTGAACTACTTCCACGAACACCTGCCCGACAACTGTGACCACTGCGACGTGTGCCGCAACCCGCGCGAGCCGTTCGACGGCACCGTGACGGCCCAGAAGGCGCTCTCGGCGGTGGTGCGCTCGGGCGAGCGGGCGAGCATCAACGCGCTGGTCGACATCCTGCTGGGGCGGCGCTCGGCGGTGGTGCGCAGTCAGGATTGGGAGCGGCTCAAGACCTTCGGGGCGGGGCGCGACCTGCGCTGGGAAGAGTGGCGCGAATATTTACAGCAGATGATGCACGTGGGGCTGATGGACGTGGCCTACGACCAGAACTACGCCCTGAAGGTACGCCCGCCCGGCACCGAGGTGCTCTACGGCCGCCGGAAGCTGGAACTCTACCGCCCCGCCCCGAAAGAGTCGCTGGTACCCGCCGAGGTCAAGCCCAAGTCGAAGACCGAGCAGGTGCGCGACGCGCTGTTCGAGAAGCTGCGCACGCTGCGCAAACAATTGGCCGACGCCGACGGCGTGCCGCCCTACGTGGTGTTCAGCGACAAGACCCTCGCCGACATGGCCGCCAAGCGCCCCACCAACCGTGTGGAGATGATGGTGGTCGACGGCGTGGGGGTGAATAAGTACGAGAAGTACGGCGAGTCGTTCATCAATGAAATTCTGGAGTACCTGCAGGCCGAGGGCGACCACCTCAAGTCGTTAAAGCACGCCACGCAGTTCGCCACGCTGAAGTACCACAAAAAGAAGATGAAGCCTGAGCAGATCGCCCGCGAGCGGCAACTGGGCCTAAGCACGATTTACAGCCACCTGGTGTGGCTCTACACGCACGACCACGGCGTGGACCTGCGCGCCCTGCTCGACGAGTCGGCGCTGACCGAAATCCACCGCGCCTGCTTCGAAGTGGGCACCGACCAGGGCCTCAAGGCGCTGTACGACCACTTGAGTGAGCGCTATGACTACACGCAGATCCGCGTGGGCATGGCCATCTTCGATAAAGAGGTGAAGCGCCCCCGCCGCGCGCCACGTCCGGTGTAGGCAGAATGCCGCCCCGGCGTAATCTCCCGGCGGGCGTTTGCGTTGTGAAGGGTGATGCTACGTATTCTCTGCCTCGGCGCGCTGCTGCTTGCCGTTGCCGGTTGCCGCAACGCCCGGCGCGTCCTCGAACCCGCCACGCCCTACGAGCGGTACGCCCGTGCCCTCCGCACCGCCGAACTGGACCGCACCGCGCTAGGC